>NZ_QFGB01000007.1:0-104449 GCF_004369245.1 Pelotomaculum sp. FP
GGCGGGTATTCTACCGCCCCTATCCAAGGCTTGACCAACTAAGCTGCCGACAATAGAAATTACGGCTTTTGATATGGATATGGTCAGGCTACTCCTGAACCATTTTGACCATAACCTTCCTCCGTCTGGGACCGTCGAATTCGCAAAAATACACACCCTGCCAGGTCCCCAACTGGAGCTTTCCGCCGCTGATAAACAGAACAAGGCTAACCCCCACCAGCGACGATTTGATATGGGCGGCCGAGTTGCCTTCACTATGCCTGTAGCCGTCATCAAAGGGTACCAGCTTGTTAAGTTCCATCAGCATGTCGGCCGCCACCGTGGGGTCGGCATTTTCATTTATAGTAAGGCCGGCCGTGGTATGCGGAACATAGAGCAGGCAGGTACCTTCCGCTACTCCGCTCTGGGCAACCAGCCGGCCGACCGCTGAGGTAATATCCAGTAATTGCGTCCGTTCACGGGTGTTGACGTCCAGTGTATAGGTTCTTGAACTCATACCCTCTTGCCCCTTTGCGTTAAAGCCGGTAACCCCGGTGCAACGTTTCCTAAATCCCTTTATGATTCAAATTATTCATGTTATAACCAGGGACTAAGAATCTCTTATGCCCAGGTTAAAGGTTAGTATCTCCAGGTTAACGGAAAGGTCAACATTCCTATACACAATGTGCTCAGGCACATTAAGTGAAACGGGAGCAAAATTGAGGATTGCGTGCAACCTGTTTTTTACCATTAAATCGGCAACATCCTGGGCTGATTTGGGGGGAACAGCAATTATTCCGATACGTACCTTATGCTTATTGATAATATCCGGCATCTTCTCCGGCGGGTAGACATCCAGGTCCCCGACCTTTCTACCAATTTTATTAAGGTCATTGTCAAAAACGCCAACGACGGAAAATCCCCGGCTGTTAAACCCCCGGTAGGTTGAAAGGGCGTAGCCGAGGTTTCCCGCCCCAACCAACAGCAGTGGCCAGGGTACGTTCAGACCGAGAATTTTTAAGGTATAGCGCATGAGGTCCTGTACATTATAGCCTACACCACGGGTGCCGAACTCACCAAAGTACGCTAAATCTTTTCTAACCTGAGGTGGGCTTACCCCTACCCCTTCGGCAATTTCATTAGATGATACGGTAATTATGCCTTTTTCGTCCAGCCGCTCCAGAAACCTGGAGTAAACCGACAACCTGTTAATAGTTGCTTCGGGCACCCTTTGGGTTTTCATATTACTCCTCCACCAGGTATGTGTTCCCCTCTCAACAAGGGTATTACTAAATTATCCCAACGTGCTGGTTTTCACAAACTTGTAGCACTGTTTTATTGTAAATGATCCGCATGAAAAACGTCAAACCCTTTTGATAACTTCAGTGGATATGTTCATTAAAAAAAACAAATAAGCCACCCTATCATAGCAAAGGGTGACTTATCGAATAATAGCTTACTTGGCTACAACAACAGCGGTACCGCTTGCTGTTACCATCAGCATCCCTTCCCTGATTACCTCGTAATCCAAATCAACTCCCACCACCGCATTGGCTCCCAAGGCTTGCGCCTGCTGGGACATCTCTTCAAGCGCGAGCTGCCTTGCTTGGGCCAGTTTTTGTTCATAGGCACCGGAGCGGCCGCCCACAATATCGGTAATACTGGCAAAGAGATCCCGCACGATATTGGCGCCCATAATTGCCTCACCAGACACGATGGATAAATACTGCAGTACCGGTTTACCTTCAATGGTTTGTGTTGTGGTTAAAATCATCTAAGTCCCCCCTTAGAATTATTATACCCTCTCTTCGTCAACAAATCTTCCACCCAGTAAAATAAATTCGCTGCCTTTTACCAATCTACTCCAAGGTAGTCTCGACTATCTCATGGACTGCAGGGTTGCCGGCCATTGCTTTCTCAAGCAGACCCTAGACGGACTACAGTCCAGAGCAACTCTTTTCATGCTGCAGCGTGTGGCCATAGCCGGCCCCCACGCGGCGTCCGGATTTTTCAACATCCATGACCGCCCTGGCGTAGCTTTCCTCCGGCGTATCGTTCAGACCGATTTTGCCCGGATAAATGGCGTAATCCTCCCGGTACTTGGCCGGTGTCATGTTTGGCATAATAACGTTGGCGCCACATTGTAAAACCTTTACCCTGCCCAGCGGATCAATCGTCGCTGCCGATGTTGTCGCGGGCAGGTGCGCGCGCGGCATAGCCAGCCGGGCAACGGCCAGCGTCTTCAAGGTCATTGCCAAGGTCCCACCGGCCTCCCCGGCTAGAGGTG
This sequence comes from Pelotomaculum sp. FP, assembly GCF_004369245.1. Taxonomy (NCBI): domain Bacteria; kingdom Bacillati; phylum Bacillota; class Clostridia; order Eubacteriales; family Desulfotomaculaceae; genus Pelotomaculum; species Pelotomaculum sp. FP. The sequence continues at coordinate 2,267 of NZ_QFGB01000007.1, forward strand.
TCCGGCTGCTTGGTATAAAGGGACCGATTCCGGCCATTTCTATACCCATCCTGCGAAACAGCAGGATATCATCCGCCAGAGTTTCTAAAGTCTGCCCGGGCAAACCCACCATGTTGCCGGAGCCGACCTGGTATCCCAGCTCCGAGAGCCACCTCTGTCTTTCCAATCGCTCTTCCAGGAATGTGCCTGGACGTAAGCGGGCAAAAAGGCGCGGGTCGCTTGTTTCATGCTTTAATAAATAGCGGTCCGCCCCGGCCTTCCTAAATAGGGTGTAATCCTGGCGGGAACGGTCCCCGACGGAAAGCGTGATCGCAACATCATTGTCCTTCTTGATGGCCCGGATAATTCCGGCCAGCATTTCTCCCGAATAATACCCTTCCTCGCCTGATTGCAGCACGATGGTGCGACAACCAAGTGCAGCCGCCGCGCCGGCGCTCTCGATGATTTCCCAAGGAGGCATACGGTACCTGGCAACTTCCAGGTTATCCTTGCGCAAGCCGCAATAGGAACAGTTCCTGGCACAGTGATTGGAAAATTCAATGATACCCCGCAAATGGATTTCATCCCCTACAAACCTGGCCCGCGTCTTATCTGCCAGATGAAAGAGGGCGATACTTTCCTCATCGTCCGCGCTGAGCAGAGCCACCAGGTCCTCCCTGGTCAGTTCCAGGAACTTGGCGGCACGCTCCAACACTTCCAAGAACTTTTTTCTCAACTTAATTCACTCCAGTCTCAATTTCGTCCAGCAGCTGAAGCGCAGAGGGGAAGGGTGATAGAGCCCTCCTCAATATGCCGTGCACGTGGGCAATCAGCACCCCGTAATTTACCACCGGCGCCCCGGCGCTGTTGGCCTGTATAATCCGGTGCAGCATTTCCTTACGGTTAATCATGCAGGCCCCACAGTGAACAATCAGGTTGTACTGCCCCAGGTCAGCCGGCAGCGTATTTCCGCTGGACCAGTCGAAATGCAGTTCTCCTCCCGCCTTTTGGCGCAGCCAGCGGGGAATTTTTACGGTGCCGATATCGTCCGATACCCGGTGGTGGGTGCAGGCCTCGGCAACAAGAACACGATCCCCGGGCTTCAATCTGTCAACTGCCATCGCCCCTGCCACCAGCGCCTCCAGATTCCCCTTGTAACGGGCAAACAGTATGGAAAATGAGGTCATCATCACGTCTCCAGGAGTATCAGCGTCCACTTTCAAAAAAGCCTGCGAGTCCGTAACTACCAGCTTGGGTTTGGAGGAAAGCCCTGCCAACGCTCTCTTAAGTTCCCTTTCCTTGACTACCAGGGTAATGGCGTCATTATCCAGGAGGTCCCTGATAGTCTGCACCTGGGGCAGGATGATCCTGCCTTTGGGGGCTGCCAGGTCTATGGGAACTACCAGCACCACGGTATCGCCCGGGTCAATCAGGTCCCCGAGGATAGTTGGCGAGGTCCACTCCTTGGGCGCAGCCTTGATGATTTCCTTTTTTAAACCCTCGATGCCCAACCTGGTCACAGCGCTTACCGGCACAACCTTAATCCCCAGGATTTCCTCCACTGCCTCCGACCCGGCCTCCTGGTTAAGATCCATCTTGTTCAAGACTCCGACTACCGGCACTCCCTGCTCTGCGGCTTTCTTGATCAAATCCTTCTCATATTCCCCGGCGCCCTGTACCGGGTCGATTACCAGGAGCATCAAGTCAGCCTTGTGAAGTACGGCAATTGTCTTCTGAATACGCAGGTCGCCCAGTTCGCCCACGTCGTCAATACCGGCTGTGTCAATTATCACCACGGGACCTACCGGCAGGATTTCCATCGACTTGTAAACGGGGTCGGTAGTTGTGCCCGGAATGCTGGATACGATAGCGATTTCCTGGTTGGTCAACGCGTTGATCAGGCTGGACTTGCCGGCATTGCGGCGGCCGAAAATAGCGATATGGAGCCTATTTCCCCGCGGTGTGTCATTTAAACTCCCCACACTCATCTTTTATCCCTGCCTTTTTTCAGGTATTTGGTCCCGGCCACACCCGGCCTGGTAAGTTCACCAGGAGTAAAAATAGCTGCCAGGTCTTCTGAGGTAAATAATCCTGATTCTATGACGACTTCCCTTAAATTCTTGCTCTCCCGCCTGGCTTGCTTAACTAGTTCCGCAGCTTGACCGTAACCCAGGTGGGGAGTTAAGGCGGTAATAAAACCGTGGCTTTCTTCCAGCCAGCGACGGCACCTGGCCTCATCCGCCATGATCCCTTTAACACATTTTTCGTTTAAGATGTTAACCGCATTGATCAGCATTTCCAAGGACTGGAGCAGGGTATGAGCAATGACCGGCATAAAGGCGTTCAATTCTAAACTACCCGCCGCTGCGGCTGCCGCAAGGACCTGATCGTTGCCCATCACCTGGAAGGAAACCTGGGTAATCATTTCAGGAATCACCGGGTTTACCTTGCCTGGCATGATCGATGACCCGGCCTGTATTTCCGGCAGCTTGATTTCAGCCAGACCTCCGAGGGGGCCTGAGGAAAGAAGCCTCAGGTCACCGGCCATCTTGGCCAGGTTTACCGCCGCCGCTTTTAAAAGACCGGACACCTCCACGAAGACATCGGTATTCTGGGTCAGGTCTATGGTATTCTCAGAACGTGCTAAACCGTACCCGGTTATAGCTCGAAGTTCTTCAATAACTGAGTAGATATAATGAGGATTGGCGTTCAAACCCGTACCCACCGCAGTACCACCCAGGTTAACCTGACGCAGCCTCTCTTCGACCTTATAAAGGCGCCAGCGGTCTCTGGCAATGGCTTCGGCATAGGCGCTGAATTCCTGCCCCAGCGTAACCGGCACTGCGTCCTGCATCTCAGTGCGGCCAATTTTTAATATCCCTGCGAACGACGCCTCTTTTTCCTGCAGGGCGCCCTGGAGATCAGCCAGTACCTCGCTGAGGTCCAGGACCCTGCCAATGGCGGCAACCCGCAGGGCGGTCGGATAGACATCGTTTGTCGACTGGGATAAATTTACGTGCTCCAAAGGGTCAACCAGCAGGTAGTCCCCTTTTTGCCCCCTGAGGAGTTCTATGGCACGGTTGGCAATCACTTCATTAACGTTCATGTTGGTGGATGTCCCCGCCCCGCCCTGAAAGGCATCAACAATAAACTGGTCGGACAGTCCACCGCCAGCTACCTCGCCTGCAGCCTTGACGATGGCTTCGCCAATCCTGCGGTCCAACAGTCCCGCGCTCATATTGGCCTCTGCCGCTGCCTGCTTGACCTGGGCCACCGCTCTGATTAGGAAGGGGTTTGTTTTAAATCCGGATACCGGAAAATTGCCGGCCGCACGAACGGTATGGATGCCGTAATAGGCTGCCTGTGGAACTTTTACTTCACCAAGCATATCCTTTTCAATGCGAAACTCCACTTAACGGCCCTCCAGTCTAACCTTTTGTCAATAGCGCTGTTTTTACTTTAACTCCGGTAAGGCTGCCAAGCTTACCGGTCATAGCGCCAATCTCGTCCGTAGATCCGTCCACAATCAGGGAGATAATCGAGAGATTGCGGTCCCGGTAAGGGACCCCCATCCTCCCCACAATCATTTCTCCATACTCACTCAGGACCGTGTTAATCCGGCGGGAAGCATCCTCTCTGCTTTCCACCACGATCCCGATCACACCAATGCGCCTGTCCATATGAATCCCCCTATATTAAACTTGCCACGGCGACCTGCGGGCTTACAACGCAAACATAACCTTCAACAATAATAAAGCCCTTTTCTCTTGTGCGAAAAAGGGCCTAAAAGTGCTGTCACTTCTCCTTGAGAGCAGGGGATTTCCCTTCTTCGCAGAATCTTTTTGACCCTCCGGGACGGTTTCGCCCGTACCCGTCAGGCTTATGAATTTTTACTTGTAAACATTATACTCTTTATTGCCATAAAAACAATCAGCCAATTCTTAAACTTTATTTTAATTTAATTCGCAGACAATCATACCTATCGCGGTGCCACGTATCATGAAAATACCAGCCGATGCAGATGCGATTTTAATCGCACACGGCGCGCCAGCGCCGCACTTGGGCATCTAATGCAACTCTTGTGCGAATGAATTCGCCCTACATTTTCAGGTTGGAGGATATATTCCTCATACCATCATTTATCTAAAATTGTTCCATATGCATTTACTTATAGAAGTCTACTTTTCCATAGCTGTCTTGAAGGAGTGGCGCGCAGCCTCCACTGTCTCGTCGATTTCGCCGTCGCCGTGGACTAAGGACATAAATGCCGCCTCAAACTGCGAGGGAGCCAGGTAGACCCCCTGTTCCAGCATCGCCTTAAAGAAGGCCGCATATTGAGCAGTATTGGAAGTACAGGCTGAAGCATAGTCCTTAACGTCTTGCCCGGTGAAGAAACAACACAACATTGAGCCAACCCGGTTAAGACACACCTCTGCCCCGGCTTCCCCGGCAGCCTCGGCCAGACCGCTCGCAAGGGCTTGAGAACTCTGTTCTAGCTGCTCGTATACTCCCGGTTGCCGGATTATCTCCAGGGTGGCAATGCCGGCGGTAACAGCCAGGGGATTGCCTGACAGGGTCCCCGCCTGGTAGACCGGACCGGATGGGGAAACTCTCTCCATGATTTCACGTTTTCCGCCATAAGCCCCTACTGGAAGCCCACCGCCTATGATTTTACCCAGGCAGGTTAAATCAGGAGTAATGCCGTAAAGCTGTTGGGCTCCCCCATAGGCGACACGAAATCCGGTCATGACCTCATCAAAAATGAGAAGGCTCCCGTAAGTGCTGGTAAGGTTGCGTAGACCCTCCAAAAACCCTGGGGCCGGCGGGATGACCCCCATGTTGCCGGTAACCGGCTCGACAATGACTGCCGCGATATCCTCGCCTTCCAGCTTGAAAATTTCGTTAAGACCGTCGAGGTCGTTGTAATTGGCAATAATGGTGTTAACCGCCGAGCCGGGCGGTATTCCAGGGCTGGTGGGAGTCCCCAGGGTCAAAGCGCCGGAACCTGCTTTGATCAGCAAAAAGTCGGCATGCCCGTGGTAGCACCCTTCGAATTTAACAATTTTATTGCGTCCGGTGTACCCCCGGGCCAGCCTTAGAGCGCTCATGGTGGCTTCCGTCCCGGAGTTAACCAGACGGACCATATCTATCGAGTGAACAGCTTCCACAACCATGGCAGCGAGGATATTTTCTAATTCCGTTGGGGCTCCGAAACTGGTGCCGACCTCCCGCAGACATCTTTCCAGAGCTTCAATTACATGGGGATGCCGGTGGCCCAGGATTAAAGGGCCCCAGGAACCCACATAATCGATATATGAATTGCCATCAGCGTCATAAATATGCGCGCCTTCACCCCGGCTGATAAAGACGGGATTTAAACCAACAGATTTAAAAGCTCTGACCGGGCTATTTACACCGCCGGGAATGATCTTAAGCGCTTCTTCGTAAAGAGCAACTGATTTGGAGAAGTCTTTTGGCACTTTTAGAAAACCCCTTTCCTTATTCAAAGTAGCGCATGCTGCTTTTTTTCAATTCAGCAGTGCTGAATAAAAGACGGTATTTTTCCAAGCCTGCGGCCCTGGAAATTCTCTCCGCCACCTGCAAACATTCCTCTCTGGTCTGTCCATGCACCATCGTATACAGATTGAAAGGCCACCTGGGGTGGCGGGGCCGCTGGTAGCAATGGGTTACCTCTTCAAAAGCGGCCATAATCCTGCCGGCCTCATGAACCTGACTGTCAGGAACATCCCATACTACCATGGCGTTGGCCACGTAACCGAGATCCTGATGGCGCACGGTAGCCCCAAAACGCCTGATCAGGCCTTGGTCAACAAGCCTTTTTACGTCCATTATGAGGGTCTCCTCGGACATCCCCAAAACTTGTGCCAGGGCCTGGAAAGGACGGCTAACCAACGGCAAGCCCTCCTGTAGAACCCGAACTATTTGTCTGTCCTGTTCGCTCAGCTCCAAAACTAACACCTCAGTCGAGATCGAAGTTCACCCTTATTTTATAAATATTTTCAGCGGGAAAGGTCATGATTTCTTGTATACCGGTACGTTCCCTGATCCCTTTTAAAGTCTCCGCCAGCTTTTCCTCGGAAGGAGCCAGCAGTGTAAACCACATATTGATTGGGTCTTCTCTCAAGTAGTTGTGGGTCACTCCAGCAAATGAATTGACCACTTTAGCCACCTCATCGATGCGCTCTGCAGTGACCTCCATGGCACATAGAGCCCCACTGTAACCCAGTTTCCTGGAATCAAAAACCCCGCCGAGGCGGCGGATGACCCCGTTTTCAATCAGCAGCCTTAGCCGTGCGATTACCTCAGTTTCACTGAGGCCCAGCACTTCTCCTACCTCCCGGTAGGGTTCGGGAACAATAGGCAAACTGGTCTGGATAAGCCTGAGAAGCTTCCTGTCCGTCTCGTCAAACACCATGTTCAATATCCCCTTCGCCCGTGGTAGATACACCACGGCTCTTCAGCCATATAGTCACCGTGGTAAAAGTAGGCACGGGCCCGACAGCCGCCGCATACCTTTTGGTACCGGCAGCTTCCGCAGCCTCCCTGGTAGTCCTCGGTGCGGAGCTTTTTAAATATCTCCGCTTCCCGCCAGATTTCCCCAAAGGGTGTTTCTCGGACATTCCCGGCCGGCAAATTCAGGTAGGCGCAGGGTTGCACAATACCCTTGGGACTGATGATGCAATAAGATATCCCGGCCAGACAGCCCTTGCTGAAACGGGTCTTGACCCCCATCTGGTCAGCAACGCGCATAAACTGTGGGGCGCAGGTCGGTTTCAACTCGATTTTAACTTCAGCCTGTTTTTGCATAATCCGGCGCAAGAGCTCCTCATACTGTTCAGACCTGAGCGATTCGGCCTCAATATTAACAGCGCGCCCGGTAGGGACCAGAAAAAAGATGTGGTGGCCAATGGCTCCCATCTTCACAGCAAAATCGGTCAGCTTTTCCACTTCCGGCATATTCCAGTCCATCACTGTGGTATGGAGCTGAAAAGGCAGTCCGGCCTCGCGGCAGGCCAGCATGCCGTCGACCGCGCCCTGCCAGGCGCCTGGTGTGGCGCGAAAATCATCGTGACGCACGGAGTCGACACTGTCGAGACTGATGCCCATGGCCATCGCCCCGGCTTTCTTCAGCTTCTGAGCTGTTCCCCCCGTAATCAGGGTACCGTTGGTCCCGAATACAGGCCGCAGACCCATCTCGCGAGCGTGGCTCACCAGATCAAAAATATCATCTCGCATCAACGGCTCGCCACCGCTGAATATCATTATTTTAAAACCTGCCCCGGCAATCTGGTCAATCAGGGCCAGGCCTTCCTCAGTGCCGAGCTCCTCTTCGGCCTTGGCCCCGGCATCCCGGTAGCAGTGCTTGCAGTACATGTTACAGGCATTTGTTGTATTCCAGGAAATTATCACAATAAACCTCCGTATAAAAGTCGTAGGTCGTAAGGCGTAGGGCGTAAAACCAATTGTTTAAGGAAGAGGTGTATTTTTTGTTTATTAGTTAAAGTACAGGTTAAATCTTACTCAAAAGTCATAAAGCGAAGGAAGAAAATTTTTTACGTTTGGCAAAACATACAGTTGCAAAAAATACTACTTTTTCAAAAGTATTAAAATGTCCTTATATCTTACGCCCTACGACCTAAGCCTTACGCCTTTACCGTGGATTTGCTACAACTTAGACTTTCCCGTATCTCACTTACAAGAGATCTTTGTCCCACTTATAACCCTTTTATCCACTTGGCAGCGTCGATGGCGTGGTAGGTGATGATGATATCGGCGCCGGCCCGCTTAATGCCGGTGAGGGTCTCCAGTACGATCCTGCGCTCATCCACCCAGCCATTTGCGGCCGCAGCTTTGACCATGCTGTACTCACCGCTGACATTATAGGCCGCTACAGGATAGTCGCACGCATCCTTGACCCGGCGAATTACATCCATATAGGCCAGGGCCGGCTTGACCATGACAATGTCGGCCCCCTCTTCGATATCCAGCCGGACTTCGCGCAGCGCCTCGGCTGCATTGGCAGGATCCATCTGATAGGCCTTCCTGTCTCCGAAGCGGGGGGTTGAGCCTGCCGCTTCCCGGAACGGACCATAGTAGGCGGAAGCATACTTGGCAGAATAGGCCATAACCGGTATGTTTTCATAACCTCCGGCATCCAGCGCAGCTCGTATGGCGCCTACCCTGCCGTCCATCATGTCCGAAGGGGCAACCATATCCGCGCCCGCTTCCGCGTGAGAAACCGCAGTCCTTGCCAGCAGCTCCAGGGTTGGATCGTTCAGTACGCAACCGTCTTCAACAATCCCGCAGTGTCCGTGGCTGGTGTACTCACAGAGGCAAAGGTCGGTGATTACCATTAGTTCCGGGTACTCTTTCTTGACAGCCCGCACCGCCTGCTGGATAATCCCATCATCGGCGTAAGCCTCAGAACCAACTTCATCTTTTGCAGCAGGAATCCCGAAGGGCATTATGGCAGGGATTTTTAAGCCAACAACTTCCTGAAGAACTCCCAGCAGTTGATCTATTGAATAATTGCAGATACCGGGCATGGCCTCCACGGGACGGGCAACTCTTTTTCCGTGGGTCACGAAAACAGGGTAAACCAGGTCGTTAACGGACAGGCTGGTTTCACGCACAATTCGCCGTATATTCTCGCTAAGTCTGAGCCGCCTGGGGCGTTGTACAGGAAAAGGCATCCAAAATACCCCCTATTTCAAGTATGTCTGTGCAAAGCTTGCAATCCAACAAAAAAATATACAGCATCAGTTTTTTTGACCAATCTCCTCCGCAGTCAGGTAGCAGGCGGGGTCATACTCCCAAAAATCCCCCGTAACTGCCTCGGCCCGGGCCCTGAAATTGCCGTTGCAGATGTCCAGCCAGCGGCATTGAGCGCAGCGCCCCTTGAGCAAGGATCTACGGTTTTTCAAGCCTGCTAAAATTGGCTGGCCGGCGTCGGTCCAGATATCGCCAAACTTGCGTTCCTTGACGTTGCCGAAGGTGTGGTTCTGGGTAAACTGGTCCGGGTGGACATTGCCATACCAATCCACAGCGCCGATGGCGACCCCGGTCCGGTTCCCCCCGTTGAGCCGCAAAAGTTTAAGCGCCTGTTCCGCCCTGACGGGCTCCGTTTTCTTAAGTTTGAGGTAAATATATACACCGTCGGCATGGTTGTCAACGGTTAGTATTTCTTTTTTCAGACCACGGCGGTAAAAATCCAGGGTCCTGTCCATGATCAAATCTAAGGCCGCACGGGCCTCCTGGCGGGTGACGTCCTCTTCCACCATCTTGCTGCCGCGTCCGGCATAGACAAGGTGGTAAAAACAAACACGGGGGATATCCTCCTGCTCGACCAGGTCGAAAATATCGTTCAAGTCTTTATAGTTATTACGGTTGATGGTAAAGCGAAGCCCCACCCGTTGGCCTGCCGCAATACAGTTTCGAATCCCTTTCAAGGCAGCGTTAAAGGCGCCCCGGCGCCCGCGAAAGCGGTCGTTGTTTTCCCCAATCCCGTCCAGGCTGACGCCGACATAGCCTACTCCGATATTTTTCAGAAAGTTTACAGTATCAGGCTCTAGAAGGGTGCCGTTGGTGGAAATAGTGGGTCTGATCCCCTTGCTTGCAGCGTATGAGGCCAGTTGCAGCAGGTCTTTTCTCAGAAGAGGCTCACCACCGGAAAAAAGGAGGACCGGGACCTTGAACTCAGCCAAGCTGTCAATAAAGCGCAAGGCCTCGCCTGTGGTTAGCTCCCCCTCATAATCTTTGGCTTCGGAATTTGAGTAGCAATGCCTGCATTTTAAATTGCAGGTACGGGTGCAATTCCACACCACCACCGGACCATGTCCCGCGGTTGTCCCGTGTACCTGGCCTTGCGAGTCCTGGCTATAGCGGAGAGAATCACCAAAATACTCCGTATCACATAAAAGCTTGGTGACACTGATCATTTAACCACACCTTTACGGTTCAATATTTGGGAAGCAGGGGGACGGTTCTTTTGCTTCCTTGAAAATAGCTGTACAGTTGTTCAGCTCACAGAGGGAACCCCAGAAATGCAGGTGCGAATTCATTCGCACAAATGTTACATTAGCTCCCCAAGTCCGGCGCTCACGCGCCGTGTGCGATTGAAATGGCGCCTACATCGGCTGTTGTTTTCTGATGCCGCCGGCGGCGTGGGCAACTACTTAAAAACTAATCAGTATTAAGCCGGAAACCGGCTAAAATAATCCCGGATAGATTTTATCAACCCCTCGATGGTATACTCACCTGCCACCACGTCAACGTTAACCCCAAGATCGCGGGCAGTAGCAGCGGTTATAGGTCCGATGCAAGCCACTGTGATCCCTTCGAGGAGGTCGCTCAGGTTCGGGGCGTCCAGCATTTTCACAAAGTTTTGGACAGTTGAGGAACTGGTAAAGGTTATTACCTGGATTTCTTTCCTTTGCAGCATGGCCGTAATCAGACTACTGTCGTCACTTCCGGTGCGTGTCCGGTAAGCCGTAACCTCTGTTACCACCGCTCCCATGGCAGTCAGCGCCTCCGGCAGCACCCTGCGGGCTATTTCAGCCCGCGGCAGCAACACCCTGTCTCCAGCCGCAACTTTGTCCTGCAGTTCTCTCACAATCTCTTCGGCACGGTATTCACCGGGTACTGTCTCCACCAGAAGTCCGTAGTTTTCAAGGGCCTCACTGGTTTTAGGCCCGATGGCGCATAATCTCGCCCGGTGCAGCCTGCGGACATCCTGGCGGTGATGGCGCAACCGTCTAAAAAACGATGTCACACCGTTAACGCTGGTGAATATTATCCAGTTAAAGGACTCTATTTCTTGAATAGCCATGTCCATTTTAGCATAATCGTCCGGTTCTGCAATACTGATGGTGGGATACTCCACCGGTTCTCCCCCCAGGGCGTGGATTGCCTCCGAGAGCCTGCTGGCTTGCTCTCTGGCCCTGGTCACCAGCACCCTTTTACCGAAAAAGGGCTTGTTTTCAAACCAGTTGAGCTTTTCCCGCATTGATACAACCTCACCCACAACAATAACAGCGGGATTTTTAAAACCTGTCTGAATAGCTTTGGCGCTGATGTCTCCCAGCGTTCCCACCAGGGTCTGCTGCTCCGGTGTGGTCCCCCACCTGATCAACGCTGCCGGTGTCTGAGCCGGTTTGCCGTACGCAAGCAGGCGTCCGGTAATTTTGGGCAGGTTGGACATACCCATCAAGAATACCAGGGTACCGGCCGAAGTCGCCAGCTTGTCCCAGGCAATGCTGCTGTCATCCTTGACCGGGTCTTCATTTCCGGTAATAATGGAAAGGGTTGAGGCGAGCTCCCGGTGTGTCACCGGAATGCCTGCGTAGGCCGGAACCCCTACAGCGGAAGTAACCCCCGGCACTATTTCAAAGGGAACACCTGCTTCAACCAGAGCCTCCGCTTCCTCACCACCCCGGCCGAATACGAAGGGGTCACCACCTTTAAGCCTGGTCACAACTTTGCCTTCCAGGGCTTTTTCCACCAATAGACGGTTTATTTCTTCCTGTTTTAAGGTGTGGCGGTCTGGAGATTTTCCAGCATAAATAAGTTCGGCCCCAGACCGGGCAAAAGCCAGGAGCCTGCGGCCGGCAAGCCGGTCATACATGATTACGTCAGCTTTCCGGATCGCTTCAAGTCCCTTGACCGTAATTAGTTCAGGATCGCCCGGACCTGCCCCTACCAGGTAAACCAAGCCTTTATTCATAAATCCTTTTCTCCTGTCTCATTTCCTGTAAAATATCCCCGGCGCCCATCTCCAAAAGCTTCTCCGCCAGTCTTTCACCGAGTTTCTCAGCTTCCCCCATGCCTCCTGCCATAGAGGAACGCACCACTTGTTTGCCGTCAAGGCTAGCCACCAGTCCCTCTAGCATTAGTCGGGAGTTGTCAACTGTACCCAGGGCGCCTACCGGGACCTGGCATCCCCCCTCCAGTTTTTTGAGGAGCGCCCTTTCGGCCTGAATAGCGCAACGGGATTCAGTGTCGTCTATCCTCGAAACCAACCTTAATACTTCTTCACTGTCTCTACGTACCTCCACCCCAATCGAACCCTGACCAACAGCAGGCAGGCAAATATCGAAAGGGATCATCTGTGTAATCCTGTTCTCCCACCCCATGCGTTTAACGCCGGCATAAGCCAGTACAGTAGCGTCAAGCCCGTCTTCATCGAGCTTGCGCAGGCGGGTATTGATATTGCCGCGCAAATCCACCATCTTGAGGTCGGACCTGTAGCCGAGCAGTTGGGCGCAACGCCTGAGGCTGCTGGTGCCGATCAAGGCGCCCCGGGGTAACGCATCCAGGCTTTTCCCGTACTTTGCAATCAGTACGTCACCAGGGTATTCACGGCAACAAACGGCCCCTACGCACAAGCCCTCCGGCAATTCGGTAGGCAGGTCTTTCATGCTGTGGACAGCCAGGTCAATATCACCACCCAGCATGGCCAACTCCAATTCCTTGGTAAAAATCCCCTTGTCTCCTATTTTAGCAAGAGCTACATCCAGGATGTTGTCACCCTGGGTGCGCATCCCCACGATGCGAAAATGATATCCTGGGTTGGCTTCTTTCAGGTTCTCTACAACCCAATTGGCCTGCCACAAGGCCAGCCTGCTTTCTCTGGTGCCTACCACAATTTCACGTCGCATACCCGGCCTCCTATCCAAACAAATGAAAAAATTAATCAGCATTTTCTGGCATTTATTCTGCTGCAGCAAGGTAAAAAAAAGTGCTGATTTCCGTATTAAGGTCCAGGATAATCCTCTTTAATTAAAACAAATTTTCCTTTGGGTGGGAAGCCGTCTTTTTCTTGGGCTTCTGTCCCGCGACTTCCAGATCAAAGAGGTTTTGCAGGATCTCGGTATACAAGTGCCCCTCTGTGGTGAGGGCGTAACTTTTAAGCTTGGATACCGGCAGGTGCAGGACCTGATTGACAATGGAGTTTGCCAGGGAACCAACAACCTTCCGGTCATGCTCGGAAAGGTCGCCCAGCCTGTTCAGCGCCCGCTTCAGCTCCTTTTGTTTTATCTTTTCACCCCACTGTTTCAGGGCTGTAATGGTGGGCACCACAAACTGCATGCCCAGCCACCGCATAAATTCGTCCAGTTCCTCTTCGATGATACCTTCGGCTATAACGGCTGCTTTTTTACGCTGTTCCAGGTTCTGGCCAACAATATTTTTCAAATCATCTATGTCATAAAGGGTTATACCCTCAATATTACCAACTTCTGTCTCAATATCCCGCGGCACCGCGATGTCGATCATAACAATCCGGCGGCCATTCCTTCTTTCCATTACCCTGCACATTTCTGCGGCCCTCACCACGCAGTGGGCGGCCGCGGTGCAGCTGATCACAATGTCTGCTTCCTCCATGTACCGGTACATCTCGTTAAATTTGACGGCCTTACCGTCAAGCTGCGTAGCCAGGGATTCCGCGCGTTCAAAAGAACGGTTGGAGACAATGACGCTGGTAACACCATTTGCGACCAAATGCTTGGCGGTCAGCTCGCTGATCTTGCCGGCGCCCACCAGCAGCACGGTGCGACTGTCAAGGCTGCACAGGTGTGTCCTGGCCAACTCCACGGCGGCGTAGCCCGTCGAAACGGCGTTCTGATCAATCCCAGTCTCTGTACGTACCCGCTTGCCAATCGTAATCGCCTGCTGGAAAAGCATGTTCAGGACACGGTTGGTGGTCCCATACTCAACTGCCTGCTGGTATGCCGTTCTCACCTGCCCTAAAATTTGGGTTTCCCCCAGCAGCATCGAATCCAGGCCGGCCGCAACACGGAAAATATGGCGAATAGTATCGTAGAGGGTATGGCAGTAAGTGAAGTTTTTGATCTGGGAAATATCTGCGCCCGAAGAGCGGGAGAGAAAATCCCAAATGGCATTGAGCCCTTCGTCCATTTCCATGGTGGCAGCATAAATCTCGGTCCTGTTACAGGTCGAAAGGATGGCGCAACCTTGAATGACAGGATAAGATTTGAGCTGTAACAGCGCACCCTCAAGTGTTTCTCCTGAAAAAGACAGCTTTTCACGTACCTCCACAGGCGCCGTCCTGTGGTTAAGACCGACCACTGCGATAAGCACTGCGCAACCTCTCCTTTACCCTCTCTATGCAGCCTTCTTTAAGAAGGCTGAGGACTTCACTGTCAACCATATTTTCCAATATCTCTCTCTTTAAATCCCGATCGGCAACATTTCGGATGACCTCCTGACGCAAATCTCCCAGCAACTCAAGAAACTCCCCAAAGGGAGCGCCATAGGTTTTTTCCAGGTCTTCGCGAATTTTACGGGCCAGCATGGGGCTCTTGCCGTCCGTGGAAACAGCAATACTAAGATCTCCCCGCCTGACCACCGCAGGTACAAAAAAATTACCTTTGGCCTGGTCATCAACAATGTTCACTATCAAATTGCGAACTGCACAATCGTCAGCAACCTGCCGGTTGACCTCCTCCCGGTTGGCAGCGCCGATCACCAGGAAAACGCCAGTCAAGTCGGATACCCTGTAATAACCCTGTCTGTAAACAAGCTTGTCTTCCTCTGCCAGCTTCGCGAGGCCGGGTGTTATGGAAGGACTGACTACAACGACGTGAGCGCCGCATTCAAGCAAGGAGTGGACTTTGCGCTCGGCTACTTGCCCGCCGCCCACAACCAGACAAGTCTTGCCGGTTAAATTCAGTGAGATAAAGTAACGTCTTGACAATCATATCCACCTTATGTCTGTATTAGTATTTTCTTGCTCCGACAAAATCCGCCGCAAGGCTTAAGGTCAACCTGGTGGGTATGTCAGGAAGCTCTTTTAAAGCCTGCTTGGCCCTGTTGATATATTTCCCAACCAGTTCAAAAGAACGCTCTATAGCCCCACTATTGGTGATGATGCTTATGGCTTCCTGCATCTCATCCTCGTCTTTTTCAGGTTTTGCTACCAGTTCTCTGAGCCGGTCCTTTTGCCTGGCAGAGTCCAGGGCATAAATAACCGGGAGGGTGATTATCCCCTGGCGCAGGTCACTGCCGATTGGTTTACCCAATTCCTGCTGGTCGGCAACCATGTCCAGGATATCGTCGGTAATCTGAAAAGCCATCCCCACCCCATGTCCGTACCGGTACAGCGGGTAGTAGACGCTTTTGGGGGCGCCGCAGGCTACGGCTCCCAGTTGAGCGCTTGCCGCAATAAGCATGGCCGTCTTGCGGTTAATACGGTATAGGTAATCCCTAAAGCTCTGTTTGACGTCAAAGGAGGCTGCTATCTGCTGGATCTCGCCCTCACCCATATTGACACTGGTGCTGGCCAGGACGATGGAAATAAGAGGTGCATATTCATAACGGGCGATCAAGATGAGAGACTTGGCAAAAAGGTAGGAACCTATATGGGTGGAGATACTGTTGCCCCACATGGCCTTGACCGTGGGCTTGCCCCTGCGGGTTAGTGACGCGTCCACCACATCGTCATGTACAAGTGTAGCCATATGGATCAGTTCCAAGGCAGTAGCCAGCGGCAGGATCCTCTGCGGGTTAAAGTTGTAAAATTTTGCCCCGAAGAGGCAGAGCGCAGGTCTTAGTCTTTTACCTCCCGCTTTGAGGAGATGCGTGGAGGTCTCGGTTAGGAGCGGGTTTGGCGTTTTCACCACGACACTCAACTCTTTTTCCACCATCTGCAGTTCTGTTGCGATGTCTTCAAAAAACTCCAACATCCTTACCGCTTCCTCTGTCTTTTAAATGAAAAAAAGAATATTTAATAAAAAATTATAAATATTATGCAAATTGTTTCCAGAAATAATTATTCGCGGTAAGCTATTAAATTCCTTCCTGTTAATTGGGAAAAGTTTGTTTATTTAGTTCTTCCATCCAACCTCTAAAAGTAAGTATAATTATTATACATAAAGTTTGTCCCGAAACAAAGGATTCCAGATCTCCTTTGGGAGAGCGCGATTCAACAATTTATCAATAGGCAGACCTTTCCTGGAAGCAAATCTTAACAGAAGTGTTTCCATGGGGCATATAACATACTCGGTTACACTCCAAAAGTTAAGCTTGCTGAATGAAAGCAAGCTTCCACTTGTACTGCAAAAATGGCAAAGTTATACAATTATCACTTGTATTGATTTAGTTAGGCTGGGAGAAATCCATTATTGGATAAATTTGTATGGGTATACACCTCAATCCGTCAACGTGGCTCCCTAAATATGTCCCGAAGCTCCATCCTGTACAACCCACCGGAGAATCTAAAAAGTAAACCGGATGTGAAGGAAATAGGCTGCAGTTCAACTTGGATTATAGGTTTTAAGGCTTCTTTCTTGATTTTTATAAGATTTTATTATACAATGTAGCCCAGTCTACAATTATTGTAAATACCAAGTTATTTTTTCGGGGGTGGATGGCGCCTGGTGGTGCTCCTGGTCTTCAAAACCAGTCGTTGGGCTGATGAGGTCCATGGTGAGTTCGATTCTCACACACTCCCGCCAAAGTAATAGCAAAGCCTCCTGGGCGCGGAGGCTTTTTGTATGTGAATTAACTGAAATCAGGGGTTAAGCATTTTGAGTGAGAAGTGGATAAAAAAAAAGGTAGGAGCAATTTCCTGCCTTAATAACATGTATTATACTTATTAACTATTTCCAACCTTTAGCCGCAAATGCAAACTGTGTTACACCGTATTTATCTACATATTGCCGCACTTCATAATCCCTATCCGGGTCAAGGTAGAAATAATGGTTCACACCATTGGCGTCAACATAGAAATACCTTTCAGCGTTCCTATTGTTATTCCATATGTGGCGCCAGCTAATTTTTTTATTGTTCCAGCTCTGGTAATACCTGTCAAGTATTTTGCTAATATTTATTGTTACTTCCCGATCTGAACCAGAATGGTTCCAGCTATAACCTTGGTAACCATTAGATATACTCCCAACTTGACTATTACCATAGAAAACAAAAGTATCTGACTGACCGGCAAACGCTGCGGACGACAGTGTTAGTAAAAAGGTCAATGTCACGACAATCAAGACGATTTTTCGCATTTAACGCACCTCTCCCCATATATCATAGTAATTTTGCAGCCATAATTAATATAATTCAATTAGTAACCCATAGCAACACGCAAGTTTTGGGTAAAACAAAAACGTATCCCTGTTTTAGGCTATGGTATCCAATAGTTTATTATTTGACCAAATATGAAACGTCTTAACAGGAAAAAAATCCGGGTGTTTTATAACCCGGATCTTAAGATGTACATAATTCAGCAGGGGCATGGGGTTGGTTGTAAAACCAGTCTTTTTTTACTATTATATATAATATATAAGAATATATAAGAAAATAAATCCTTTAGGAGGAAAGTACATGCTTGACCCTGTAGCCTTTCAGATAGGTCCGTTTACCATCTATTGGTACGGAATTATTATTACCTTCGCTTTTATCCTGGGGACGATCCTGGCGTACTATCATGCCACAAAGACAGATATTGACCCGGAACATATCCTTAATATGCTGATCCTGATTATCCCCGGGTCAATTATCGGAGCCCGATTGTTTCAAGTGTTTTCACTCTGGGATGATTACAGGTCGAACCCACTTGAGATTTTTGCCACCTGGCATGGTGGACTGGCCATCCACGGCGGGCTGATAGGCGGTTTTCTAGTAGGGTATTATTATGTAAGGAAACACCGGTTGGACTTCTGGAAGCTGGCTGACATCTTTGCGCCAAGCATCATCCTGGGGCAAGCTATCGGCCGCTGGGGAAACTTTATCAACCAGGAAGCGTACGGAAGCGCTGTTACCCGTGCGTACATCAGCCACTTTCCGGATTTTATCCAGCGACAGATGTTTATCGGCGGTCAGTACCACCACCCGGCTTTCTTCTACGAATCAGTCTGGGACCTGCTGGTATTTATTGTTTTAATGGTTTACCACCGGCGACAGCACTTCAAGGGACAAATCATGCTGTTATATCTCATCCTTTATTCGGCCGGACGCTTTTTCATTGAAGGTCTTCGTTTGGACAGTCTGATGTGGGGTCCGTTCCGGTCAGCCCAATTTCTTAGCGTACTGATTATTATTGCCTGCGCAGTCATTTACCTGAAACGGTTAAAAAAAGGGGATTTAAATAAATCACCAGAGTCCTAAACTATATAATAACAATAATCACATTTTTCTACTTGTGTCACACACTATCTCTACTATTCATAATATAAAAAAAAATAGTCTTCGAGGAGGTAATAAAATGTCCCTTGGTACTGGTGGTGGCGTTGGCGGCGGTGTCAGCGGCGGTTTTCGCTTCAACTTTAGCTTCTTTTTCTTCTTCATCATCATCATCTGCGTTTTCTTCTTCATCGGGTTTATCTAGGATCCCACAGTAAAAGCCTGGTTTTTTCAAGCCAGGCTTTTACTTTTTTCAACAACATACAGTTCGTTAACATACAGTTCGTTACTTACCACCCTTTGGCAGGCCCCAGGAACTTGAGGACGGTAAGTCCTTGGGTGGGGCTTCAGCAAGGGTCCGGCCGTCTGCAGGCCGGTCAAGGGGTGTGCTTACGGAGTTTGAACGAAGCAGCGGATAAAATAAATTATCATGACTAATGATACCGATCTCACAGTTGTAGGTAAGGCCTGGTTCGACGTCTGAAAAGTAAAAGCTCTTTTGGGACATATTGAACTCAGTCGTGTAAAAGGGACCGCGACCTTCAATATTTAACCGGATCTGAACCTTTTCTTTTTTCTCCAGCAAATCCTTCAGCCCCGGAGAAAGTTCCCAGTAGACGTAAAGTACCCTGGGACTCTGCACCAATAAAAACAGCGTGTTTTCGTGATAGTCCGGCGGCAGAGGAACGGGGATATGTTGATGATCCACCTTAACCCCTCCTTCCTGTATACATCAATTTGACGCCGGACCATTATTATCCTGCTCGAAAACTGCGTATTCAATGGCTTGATAGCTAAAGATATTCAAAAAGGTCCTATCGTTTACTGGTCCAGGTATTGCACCGCGCTCAAAGCGGCAACCTGTCCCTCGCCCACCGCCTTGGCCAACTGGTACGGCTTCCCGGTGCAATCACCTGCTGCAAATACACCTTTAACATTGGTCTGAAATGAACGGTCCACATTGATATGGTTATCTGTGATAGTTAGTCCGGAGATAAGCTGGTCCGGCAAATAGGTTTCCCTGTAAATAAAAACCCCATTGACGGCAAGGGTGCGGTCACCGATTATAACCTCTGACACAAATTCTTTTCCGGTAATAGCTCCTACCTTTTGATTTTCAATAACCTCCACTACATCCTTCAGTCCTTGCGGCGCAAGCCCGCCACCGCTGATAAAATACACTTTGCGGCAAATGCCGGCCAGATAATTGGCGTCTTCTATCCCTTCTTTAGTATAGGCCAGGACCGCCACCTGCTGGCCGGCAAACAAAGGCCCATCACAGGTCGCACAGTAGCTGACCCCCTTACCTATAAACTCACGCTCACCTTTAACCAGCTCCGATACTGTTACACCAGTAGCCATAATTACTGTTCGGGTATGATACTCTGATTGCCTGGTCTGCAGGGAAAAAATATCTCCCTCAATCCGGGTGACCGAGTCCACCTTTTCTTGTAAGACAGGTACATCCATTGAGCGGGCATGCCGCAGAAACTTATCCCGTAAGGAGCGTCCATCAATCTCCGGAAACCCCAGGAAATTGCTGACCAATGGAGATTTCTGCAGCTTTGGTGTACAAAGCTCACCTCCCAGTAAAACGATGGATTTCCTCCTGATGCTGGCGTTGACGGCAGCGGAAAGACCTGCCGGGCCACAGCCTATAATGGCGACGTCATAGGTTTTTTTGTTCATGGCGGGCTCCTTTTTAATTTAAGTATTCCCGCAGGCCGGGCTTATATTTATTTTTGTAATTGTTATCTTCGTGTCCAGGGGGTAGAATATTGAAAGACACATAACAGAGGGGGAGATATTCTGTACTGGGACAAACCAGGCCGTACCAATACCATAGCAACCGCAGAGGCGGCTCTCAACCGGGCAAAGGAATTGGGCTTAAAACATATTGTGGTAGCTTCCTGTTCGGGTCAATCGGCTGAACTTTTCCTCAAACATACCGGGAATTTTGAAATTATATGCGTAACCCACCAGGTCGGCTTCAGCAAGCCGGGTGAAGATGAAATGGACTCCGAAACGAGAAACAAACTTGTCGAGGGCGGCGTCAGGCTTTTGACCACAACCCACCTGATGGCAGGTATTGACAGGGCCTGCCGGAATAAATTCGGTGGCATTTACCCGTCGGAAATCGTAGCGAGCGCCTTGCGTATGCTCGGGCAGGGGTTAAAAGTTTGCGTTGAAGTGGGATGCATGGCGCTGGACGGCGGACTGATCCCACACGGGACGGACATCGTAACTATAGGTGGAACGAGTCAAGGAATAGACACTGCGGTAGTTCTTTTGCCTGCCCACTCCCAGAACTTTTTTGACACCAGGGTAAAAGAAATCATCTGCAAGCCCAGGGAATTTTAAAACCGGCGGTAACCGCCGGTTTTTTGTGGTCAAAATCATGTTTTGTTCTTATGGAATGACCTTTGATAAGGGATATTCAATGATGTCCTGCGCGCCGCCCCTTTTAAGCGCAGGGATCAGGTCCCGCACCTGTATTTCTTCTAAAATTGTTTCCACTGCAACCCAGTCGCTCTGGACCAGCTGTGAGATCGTGGGCTGTTTCATGGCGGGCAGCACTTCCAGAATATTAGCCAGTTTATCCCCCGGAACATTCATCTTGAGGCCTACCTTTGACCTGGCCCGTAGCGCCCCCTGCAGCAGTACGGACAAATTTTGCAGCTTTTCTTTTTTCCAGGGATCTTTCCACGCGTTCCGGTTGGCATGGAGTTTGGTTGTGGACTGCAGAACGGTGGCTATGATCCGCAGGTTGTTAGCCTTGATTGAACTGCCCGTTTCTGTAATATCGGCGATTGCATCCACCAGGTGAGGCACTTTTACCTCCGTGGCCCCGTAAGAGTACTCAACATAGGCGTCTACACCGTTTGACTTCAGGTATTTCTCAGTGACCCGGACCAGTTCAGTGGCGATTCTCTTGCCTTTAAGATCAGCAACAGTCTTTATGTCACTGTCGTTGGCCACAGCGATAACCAGCCGGATGGGATTGGAAGTGTTCTTGGCATAAATCAGGTCGGCAACCTCAACCACATCAGCCTCGTTTTCCATAATCCAGTCAAGGCCGCTCAAACCGGCGTCAAGTACCCCATCATTGACATAGCGGGGAATTTCCTGTGCCCGCATCAGTACGACTTCCAATTCGGGGTCATTGATCGTTGGGAAATATGACCGGCTGCGAACTGTCAGTTCAAAACCGGCCTGTTTAAAAAGCTGAAAGGTAGCCTCCTGGAGGCTGCCTTTAGGTAGACCCAAACGCAACTTCAAAAAATACTCCTCCTCGGATTTTTACTGTTCATCTTGCTATATTGTAAAAGTATACCTATAGGCTACTGTAGTGTCAATACCGTGAGGAGTTCACTACAAGTTAAAAGTATGATCACGGGATGGCCAAGTACTGGCCGGCAAAAATCAGGTCGGGGTTTAGCCCGCTATTCAATTCAATGATAGCCTCCATTGTGGTATTGTAATTACGTGCTATGGAGGTCAGAGTGTCTCCGGGAACCACGGCATGTACGCTTTTGCCCCTGCCGGAAAGCAGCCACACCTGAAGCCACCCGTCCCGGGTACCCAGGCCCAGTAATCCTTCACTGCTTACTTCCAGATCATTTACAGAACGGCCCGCTTGCAACGCCCAATCCGGACTGGTGGATTGAACCGGCGCACTGAAACCGAATAAATAACCCTCCGGGGTACCGGCAACCAGCGTTTCAAAACCGTCTCCGACCAGCCTTCCGGCGGTCAAAGCCGGTACCGAGCTTCCCAAATTATCCGTAGTCAGTACAGTATTGAGCTCCTGGTTGACTTCAACAACCCTTACAAAACCGTCTTGACCACCCCAGGCCAGTTGTTCATCTAATCTTTCCCGCAAATTGCCTGCTGTTAAGGAAGCTACCCGGGCAGACAAATTCTCCTGAGCCGGGCCTTCGGCAAAACCCCGTTCGGTAAAAATCAGGGTAATGATACCGGAACTTCCGTCTGTACTGTAGGCTGCAGCTGTCAAGGGGAGCAGGTCCCCACTTCTCATAACAACTGCAACCTTTTGTGGGGCTCCGGGCAGCGCTCTGATGGCCAGAAGATCAAGTCGCACCTCGCCTGGAGCCTGACCGGTCTGCCTGTAAAAATAAAGAGCATTCCTGCCCTCCGCCGCTGCTATGACTTCCTCCCGGCCATCGTTGTCAATATCCGCAAGGGCTACATCCACATAGCGGGCGCCACTCTCGGGGGCAGTCTCCGCCAGCAACAGAAGGGTTCCCTCCCTGCTGCCGTACACCGCAACTCTGTCCTCCAGCCCTACCACAATATTATCAAGAGCAGGACCCGGCAGTCCTACAGCCAGACTCAACACTTCAGTTCCAATATCCAGGGCTGCGCTAAGGCTATAACCATCGTCAGACGGACTAAACAAAAAAAGATTGGTTCCTGATGTTGCAACAAGATTCGTTCTTTCTCCAGTAATAACTCCCCAGTTAACCAGGACCGGGCCGTCCAACTCCCGGGACCACAATAATCTGGTTAGCGACAGAGGCATAACCTGACCACACCTTTACTTATTTTATTGTAAGTGTATGCTCCCACCTCCAATTTATATGAACACAGTCAGCGACAAACAAAGAAAAAAGCCCGTCTAAGGCTTTAAAACCAAGCGGCGGGCTTCTGAATCTTTAATTGTAGGTTACATTCTCTAGAAAAAAGGAACTGCCTCAACCCTGGTATTACTGTTCTCTTTTTCTGTGACTACCTCAACCTTTCTCAAAACCAGGCGCCCTTTCTCAATGTTGATATAAACCTGATTTCCTGCCCCAATCCCGAGGGTTTTAAGTATTTGCCGCGGAATAGTAACCTGTCCGTTTGGAGTAAGACATGACAAGCTCCCCATAGTATCCTCCTCTTTGTGTATGTTAACCGCCGGCTAATTTAATTATAGAGCAACCCTCCAACCTTATCCAGGGTGTTTTCTTGCAAGGTTTTGTCACTCTTCCCCGATCATGATATAAACAAAGAAAGCTTTGAAAAATTTGTAGAATGAGGTAAGATAACAACATAAACATTTTACATAAGGGGTGTAATCGGTGGCTATCTCAAAAAAAATTGAATCTTCCCTAGCAGGCGCTTCCTTTATCCGCAAAATGTTTGAGGAAGGAGAACGGTTAAGAAAAATTCACGGTCCGGAAAAAGTTTATGACTTTTCTCTCGGCAACCCGAGTGGAGAACCTCCCAAAGCGATAAAAGAAAGGCTTAAGAAATTAGCCCTTGAGCCTGTACAAGGAATGCACCGCTACATGAGCAATGCCGGTTATGCCGACACGCGCCGGGCAGTCGCCGAGTTATTAACCGGACAAACCGGCCTTCCATTTACCGAGGACCACATAGTTATGACCTGCGGCGCCGGCGGGGCATTAAACGTGGCGCTTAAAACACTGCTGGATCCCGGTGATGAAGTAATTGTATTGGCCCCTTTCTTTATGGAGTATAAGTTTTATATTGATAACCATGGCGGAGTGTTACAGATAGCCCACACTGACGAGGACTTCATGCTGGACATGCACGCTATCGAGGAGGCAATCACTCCCAAGACAAAAGCTATCATCATCAACTCCCCCAACAATCCGACCGGGGTGGTTTACGATGCGTATTCCCTGGCTATGCTGGGAAACCTGCTAAAAGCCAAAGAGCAGGAAACGGGGCGGCAGATCTTTGTCATCTCCGATGAGCCCTATGCCAAGATAGTCTACGACAATATCACCGTTCCGAGTGTTTTTAAATACATCAAAAACAGTATAATAGTCACATCGCACAGCAAAGATTTGTCTCTACCGGGTGAGCGCATAGGCTACCTGGCCGCCTCCCCCAATATTGAAGAAATCGGGCTGTTTATAGAAGGGGCTATCTTCTGCAACCGTACCCTTGGTTTTGTTAACGCCCCGGCACTGGCGCAACGTCTGGTAACAGGACTGCAGGGGGAAAACGCAGACGTTGCTGAATACCAGGAGAAAAGAGATATCTTGTTCGATAATTTAACCGCAATGGGCTACCAGATGGTGAAACCGCATGGCGCCTTTTACCTTTTCCCCAAGTCTCCCCTGCCTGATGACGTGGAGTTTGTCAGGAAAGCGCAAGAGCACAACATCCTGGTAGTGCCGGGCAGCGGTTTTGCTAAATCGGGCTATTTCCGCATCTCCTACAGCGTTGACAAACAAATGATTCTGAATTCCCTCCCCGCGTTCAAAGCGCTGGCCGCGGAATTGGGGTTGAAAAATTCATAATAGCCCCCGCCAACAGTCCTGGAGCATGATTATTACTATGCTTGCCTTGAAAACATTCAAGTATCTCCCAAGAGCAGCATTTCTTGGGGGATACTTTTTGTGTAGGAAGCATATGTTTAAAACTATTTTTTCACGCCACACTTTCAAGGCTCGAAAAGCCATAAAAATTGCCTCTGCTGTTAATCAAATTAACTTTATTAAAAGCTGTTAAAAATTTTGCGGTCATAGAGCAGCCTGCTGGCATTCATAAAATCCGATCCGCAAGTATCGTTTCCATGCGGTCAAAGCGGATTAACGACCCTTTTTCCATTACCATCAACCGGTCGGCAAAAGCAACCGATTCCAGGTTGTGCTCAACGGCAATAACAGTTTTCCCTATACCGCGCAATCTCTGCAAAACTGCTGCTACTTTCTTTTTGCCTGCGGAATCAAGCTGGGACAAAACCTCGTCCAGGATTAGCAACGGCGGGTCAAGGGCCAAAACCGCCGCCAGCGCCACCAGGTGTTTTTCACCGCCTGAAAGCTGGTAAGGGCTTGCTTCTCTTAAAGCAGCAATTCCCAGAAGCGCAATTACGGACTCCACCCTCTCCCGGATGCGGTCAGGCGGCAGACAAAGATTTTCAGGCGCAAAGGCAATTTCGTCTTCCACAGTCTGCGAAAAAAGCTGCGTATCAGGATTCTGGAATACCATGCCCACTTCAAGCGCCCGACCAGCTGGCCGCATTTCCTGGATATTCTTGCCGTTTACCGCTATTTTCCCGGTCATTACCCCGTCCCGGTTGTGGTAAATAGCCCCGCTGAGGCAAAAACATAATGTGCTTTTGCCGCAACCACTTAAGCCTGTCACCACCACGAACTCACCCCGCGGCACCTGGAAATCGACGCCTTTTAATACGAAAGGACCTCCCGGCCGGTATTGATAAGTCAGGTCCTGAACCGTCACAGCTTCCATAACTAAACTTACACCTCTTGCAGCAACTTATAAGCCCCAATCGAAACTATCGCACCCATTTCACCATCACATCAGCCCAATTAGCGTCAGCGTGACAGCCAGGAAAAGCAACATCGACACATAATCGGCGCGACGCAAATCCAGCCGTCTGAGGTAAGTGCGCCGGGGATAAGCCCTGAAACCGCGGGCTTCCATGGCCACCGCCAGCTGCTGTGCTTTGAGCATAGCTCCAAAGACAATGGGGAAAAACAAGCGCCGGTACATTGCCGTCTTTTTTCCCCAGGGCACCTTCTTCAGTTCAACCCCCCGCAATTGAACCGCCGTCACCACATTAATCATTTCATCCCGGAAAACCGGCAAAAAACGTATGGCGATGGCGACCATAAAGGCCAGTTCGTATGGGACTTTCCACTGAACCAGGCCCAAGATAAAGTCACGGGAACTAAATGTGGTAAACAGCATGGCGGCGGCAGTGACCACCATAATGCGCAAAACCACACTGGCCCCCGCCGACAGGCCCTGACTGGTTACCAGGGGTACCGGACCTGCTGCCAGCAACACCGCGCCACCCGGTGAAAAGATGCTCTGGATCACAAAAAGAAAAAACATCAGGGACAAAAAAGGTTTGAGGTAGCCCCACACAGCGCCTGGATTAAAGCGGAAAAACAGCAGCAGCGCCATAGTCGCCGCCAGGAGCAGCAACAGCCTGCCGGGAGTATCGTATATCAAGGCCAAGCTGGAAAGGCAAATCGCCATTACCATTTTAGTCCGGGGGTCAAGCTTCATAGGCAGCGTTTACCTTCCTCCCGCTATCCGATTGAATCCGGCCGTTTGCCAGGGTGACAACCCGTTCCGCCATTTTATCGACAAAGCGCTCATCGTGGCTGACCAGGATCATGCCTCTACCCAACCGGGCAACTTTCTTTAAATAATCTTCCAAGTTTTTTTTACGCCAGGCATCCAGGCCAATGGTGGGCTCGTCCAAAATTAGAAACTCGGGTTCATTGGCCAGTACGGCGGCTATCGCCAGCCTCTGTTTTTCGCCCTGGCTTAAATACAGGGGGAAAACGTCACGGTAGGCTGTCAGCTCGAAATAATCGAGGTAGAAAGCCACTTTCTCTTGCACGTCCGCAGGTTCACAACCCCGATTGGCCAGGCCGAAACCAACTTCTTCAGCCACGGTGCTGCAAAACAGCTGCAGGTCGGGGTTTTGAAAAACGTAGCCGATGCGGCGCCCGATTTCCGCCAGAGAATATCCCGCTACGGGACGGCCCTCCAGGCGGACTTCCCCCTCAGTCGGCTGCAGAACCCCGATCAACAGCTTGGTAAGTGTGGTCTTGCCGCTGCCGTTCGGCCCGACTATCGCCGTTACCCCGTCTTTGTCCAGGCTCAGGTCAATGCCCGCTAATGCCGGTTTCATTTTCCGGGGATATGAAAAGACTACCCGGCTTAATTCCAAAAATGCCATTGACGCGCTCCTTGAAGCTTTAACGCTCATATCTTAGCCGTACGGCGGCCATAAAAGGCCAGACCGGAACATTCCAAAAAACGAAAGTCCCACCGGGATGGTATTAATAAGTCAGGCCTTGAAGGTACGTTCATATGGAAAACTAAGCGGTATCATCTTGGCTTGTCTTCCAGTCCCGCCTTTGGAATTTCCATAGCTGCTGCAAAATTTTAAAAGCAACGAGTCCGCCCAGCCCGCCGGACAAGGCTGCGGCGCTCAGGCTTAAGACCAGAGGCACCACAGGCAGACGGAAATATACAAAGTTCACCATAATGGTACCGGCGATATTGCACAACAACCCCGCCAGAAAGGCACAGGGAAAACAGCAAACCCGGTGGCCAATCAGCAACAAACCCAGGTCGGCCAGAATACCGGGCATGGTGTAGGTCACCAGGCTCATTACGCCGTGTGAGCCGACTATGCCGGTGGCCATAACCAGGATGGCCTGGACCAGGCCAATCAAGGTCATGGTACCCCGCTTACCGGTAATACCAAATCCCAAAACCAGCCATATCATATAGAACCCGCCTGCCACGGCTCCCGAGGGGATAAAGAGCGGTCCGGTGATAATCTGGGCAAGGGGCACTATTATTGGTTTGGTGGCAATCCCCAGGGCAGACATCATGGCTATCACGATTAAATCATAGAGAGAAAATTTATCCAGAAACCTTTGCATTAGACTCACGTTCTACTTACAACCCCCTCAAGCTACCCCGAAAATAGCTGTACGGTATCCAGCCTGCAACTCAAAGAAGCAAGGAAGCAAGGGGACGGTTCTTTTGCTTCCCTGAAAATTGCTGACAGCTACTTAGCCCCCAGGGCGAATACAAAAAGTTCATTCGCACAAATGTTACATTAGCTGCCCAAGTCCGGCGCTAACGCGGCCGTGCGCGATTGAAATCGCACCTGCATCGGCTGGTGTTTTCTCCATGCTACGCGGTGCTTGCCGGCTGTCCTGGACAACTGCCCTGACAAATCGCATGACCCGCACTCCAATGTTATGCGGATTTACTTCCGCAATTGCATATCCGCTGCATACAAAGCCAGCTTTACGACCCGGCAATTTCTTTTACTGCTTTTACTGCTTTATGAATATCCTCGACGGTATTGAAAAACCCCGTGCTGAACCTGATCGTGCCTTTGTTCTGCGTGCCTATGGTTTCATGCGCCAGGTAAGCGCACTGCAAACCGCTCCTGGCAGCAATATCGTATTTCTCATCCAATGCGCCGCACACCTCATGGCAATCTTTTCCATCGATAGTGATGGAAATAACGCCGATTCTGTGTTCAGTATCGTCAATTCCATACACCTTAACATTATCCATCTCGCCAAGCCCCTCAAGCATGTATCCGGCAAGCTGTTTTTCATGGTTTTGGATCTTATCGATGCCGGTTTCCAGTATGAATTTGACTCCTTCATTTAAGCCTGCAATACCTGGTGTATTTAATGTCCCGCTCTCATACCGGTCAGGCAAAAAATCCGGCTGTTCGGGACTTTCGGATAAACTCCCCGTACCGCCTTCCTTTAATGGATCCAGTGTTATTCCTGCCCGTACATATAAGCCCCCCGTACCCTGCGGGCCCAACAGCCCTTTATGGCCGGGAAAAGCAAGCAGGTCGATATTCATTCTTTCTACATTTATAGGAATGTTGCCGGCTGTCTGTGCGGCATCCACCATAAAAGCAATTTTATGTTCTTTCGCCAACCGGCCGAGAGAGGCCAGATCATTCACCGTTCCCGTGACATTGGACGCATGGGTGGCAATCAACAGCTTTGTATTGCGCCTGATATGTTCGGCAATATCGGCGTTGTCAATTTTCCCGCTTAAGTCCGTTTTTACAATAGAAACTTCCACACCTGCTGTTTCCAGCTTTTTAAGGGGGCGTATCACCGCATTATGCTCCATACTCGACAGGACCACGTGGTCGCCCGGTACCAGCAGTCCTTTAACGGCTAGGTTGATGGCTTCGGTCGCATTGCTTGTAAAAGCAATCCGCAACGGGTCTGTGATCCCGAACAGTTTGGCGAGATTCTCCCTGCATTCAAATATTTTCTCGCTGGCCCGTATGGCCATCCGATATCCGCTTCGACCGGGATTGGCTCCGTATTCTTTGATACATCTGATCATCTCCCGGTACACAGCATCGGGTTTGGGCCACGATGTAGCCGCGTTATCAAGGTATATCATGCCGAAGCACCTCATTGCTCACTCGATTTTGGTATATACCTTGTCTCCGTCGTCCTGTTTTTCCTCTCTGTAAATACCTTGTATGGCAACCCCTAATTCTTGTGCCGCATGCTTTACTATTGAGAGTTTGTCCTCATCAAAGCGGAGCGCAAAATTGCACCCCCCGGCAGCTATGCAGTGCGGAGCCCGGACCATGCCATAATATTCACTGTTTTTATTGAGCCGGTTTTTCATTTGGTTAACCTGACTTACTGAGGGAAAAACTGCCAGCGCATATATCATTGCCGATCCTCACAGTTATTTTTTTCCCTTACCTGCACGGCTGCAAACAATACGTACTCGTCGACCTCCAGCACCTCACTCGCTCCTGCGTAAATATGATCGTTGAGACGAATTTCTACTTCCCTGCTATTATCCGCAAGAAGGAGCTTCCACTGTCCCGGTGATGTATGAAGCTCTTCAAAAAACAAATTACCCCGTAAAACACTGCACCCGGTAGCGCCCTCAATGCCCTGCGCAAAAAAATGGCCGCCGGCTATTTCCGCCCTAACCGCTTCCCCACGGCCGATACCTAAAATTTGCATCGCTTTGGCGCCTGTCCTGAGCCCAAGAGTCAGCCCGGTGTTGACGGTATCCCAGTGAAAATGCCGCGAAGTGGTGATTAGCTCATGCCCCATACACCAATTTAACGGTGTTTCCGCCAAAGGGAAGGCATCATAATGGGGGATATAAATTTTTATATCCAGGACGGGAGTTCCATCGATGGCGTCCAAACCCTTGACATAAAGACGGTTCCCTTCCCGCTTGAGAAGCTCAACTACACAAGAACCCATCGCTGAAGGGCGGGACGGCGACCGGGTGGAGTATACTCCCTGGCAAGCCGGTTCGCTGGCAAAGGGTAATGTTATTGGCGGTTCGTCTTGTTCCCATTCAATCAATCTTAGCCAATCTTCCCTGCGATGCTGATAATAAACCACATGAATATGAGAAAAGTATTCAATTCCAATCAGCGCATCGGTGAGATCTTCTCTCATGTAAACCATGCTTTCTTTATTGTAGTCAAAAGTACGGCTGCATTCTTTAAAATCGGAAACCACAACACCGACCGGCCTGATGGAAATCGGTTCTTTCGGCATAATGACCATATTACTCTTAGCCCCTCCTGTAGTTCATTCATACTGCTTCACGTGATCGGCATCGCGCTGGCGGCAAATAGCAACCTGCTAAAAACAACCCAAGCCGCAGCGCGTTATCCTGTAACCGGACTCATCGCATACACTGCCGACCAGAGATAAATCGACCCCCAGTGTCTCAGCCACTTGACGCGCCTGTCCGCACTCTATCTGTTGCTCCGTCTTTTGCTCCTCTAACACTTCCTTTATTTTTATCCTATTTTTTAAATAGGATAAAAATAAATCCCTCAAGTAATCTTTCAACCCGCCTGACAAGTATTGTCCGGCTTCTTCTATAAAAATGGGAACATCCGGACGGAGCCTTTTAGCTTCGGTCGTAAATCCCCTGCTCTCTTCACTTTCGGAACCGTATAAAACAATAACATCCGCCTTTCGTATCCATTCCAGTTTCTGCTCCCAGCCTGGCGCAGGCAAATACACATTAACAATTTGCACGGCCCAAGGGAAGTAGGTTATACCATCGCAACCAGTCAGTAAAAATTTCTCATACTTCCTTTCCCGGCCGGGAAAAAACATGGAGCGTACCGCTTTTTGCAGTCTATCGCCGCTCCCTTGAAGCTCCAATAAGGGTTCCGACATATCTGAAGATTTCAGTACACTCCTCAGCAGCTCCTCCTCCGGCTCCGGCTGACAAATCTGCAGCTGTTTTTCCGCTGAAACAGCACAAAGACTGAGCTTGACAGTTTGGAAACCGGAAAACGCTTTTAAAAACCCTGACTTAAAATTATTGTCAGGCACAGCCCCTATGTTATTTAATGCCACCACCAACATGAGTAACCAGTCCACCTTTTAGATATATTGCCTCTCCTGCCGAATCTGCCGCCTCCGGTGATAACCACCAATGGTGGTATTGTCATATCCCCCCCCTTCTATTTCCAACAAAGCGGCAGCTGCGATAGCTTTTAAACACAAAAAAACATAAACCAAGATAACATGACGTAATCTTAAAACGACGTATTGCAGCCAAACGGCAACAATGAAAATACATAACAAAACACAGCTAAACACAAGTCAATGATAATTAATCATATAATTAAAGTCAATAACAATAGGCCTTAAAGACTAATTCTGACTGCAAAAATTGGGTGGATAATTGTTCATATAACGGGTCGTTGTCACGGACGCCCAGCGTCCGATAGGCCGATAGACTGGCTGAAGCCATAGCCGGGGAGCCGGCATGCCTATATTCTTTAGCGTGTCCCTGCCGCGATTCTGCCGCTTGCAACAAACCCGATCTGCCCGGCGGCGTCCCCTTCGTCTATGACAACGCTATCCTTGGTATACCTTCTCAGTACCGGCTGCACCGCCGGATAGAGATCCAAAAGCTCCGTTTCTGAAAAACCAGCAAAGAGTGTGGATCTTTGCAAAAGCGCCAATCCGTTTGCTTTGTAAATTTTTTTGGAATTCATCACGGGGTTTCGCTCCATCCTTTTGATTCATCAGCGGGGCCGCTGCAGAGGACTCTCAAACACGGGTGTTTCCTTTTTTTAGAAGGGGGGGGCGCTGGGGAAGCCCCCTGTGCCTCCTTTTTCCTACTGCAGCGCCGAACTCTTCGGCAATCCGCTGTGGCAGTTGACGGACGGGTTTTCCTGTATGATATGGCCTGAATGCATACCCTTCTGTGCGCCCGCAGGCTTTTACTCGAGAGCGTTGGCGATAACCGTGACGGCTTCGGCTCTGGTAGCTTTATTTTGGGGAGCAAAGGTACCGTCAGGATAACCCTGCATAATCTTGGCTTGCGCTGCCGCAGCCAGAGCGTCTTTAGACCAGGCGGAAGCCGCGTCGCCGTCGGTAAAGGTTATTTCTTCAGTTGCCGCTTCAATTTTAGCTGCTTTGACAATCATTACCGCCATTTGCTCACGGGTGATCAGATCATCCGGTCCGAAACTGTTCTCGCTGTAACCACTGACGATGCCGGCGGCATTGGCTGCGGCAATATGATCTTTCGCCCAGTGATTGGCAGTATCGTCAAACACCTTGCCTGAAGCAGCCGGCAGTTTGAAAGCTTTGACCAAAACAGTGGCAAATTCAGCACGGCTGATGCTGTTGTCGGGCCTGAATGATCCATCCGGATAACCGTTGATATAACCCTGCCCGCTCAATTTATTGATAACATCGCTGGCCCAGTAGGATGCCGGGACATCGGAAAACTGCGGCTGCTGCTCTAGCGGCTGCTGCTCTGCCGCACGCATTACCTCCTTGGTCAGCACCGCAAACTTGGTAAAGTGATCCACCGTAACCGTGATGGTATCGCCGGATATGTCACCGCCCAGGTTAACCCATTGGGCGGATATTTCATCGTAGTAATATATGGCTGGTATTTCCCCGTCTGCCAAGGAGTCCGGGTCATAGGTAAAAGTCAGAGTAACCGGTTTATTGAAACTATAGCTCGCATTACCTCCCACAGTAAACTCGAAGACGTTGCCCTGCAGCGAAAAACCCGCAGGTATTGCCGGGGGACTGTTCACCTTCCTAATCGTAACGGTCACATTGGCCGTACCGTTTAATGCATCGGAAGGAATCTCGATTGAAACGTCGCTGCCGAGGCTGATTTTTCCGCCAAGGCCGGGCGCTACGCTGGCTGAGCCGGTCGTGGTGTCAACCGCTTGCGGCGAAGAAGTGGGACCACCGCTGCTGCCGGGTCCCGATTCAGTTTTAGTTTTGGCTGTCGCGCTTGGTCCGGTAGTGCTCCAATTGCCGTCAGCATCGCCCGCCTCAACCCTGAAGGTGTACTGGGTACCCGCGCTCAGGCCGCTGGCCGTGCAGGTAAGCGTGCCGGAATTTACGGTCTTGTACAGGGCGCTGTCTATGAAAACCGTGTAGCCAGTTACAGCCACATTATCCGTAGCGGGCGTCCAGGTCAAGGTCAGGCTGGTCTGCCCGATTTCGGAAGGCGTGAGCGCGCTGCCGGACGGCCATACGGGCGGTGTGTTGTCGGCAACGTTGCCACCGCCGCCGATCGTCAGTTCTTTG
The DNA here is from genome assembly GCF_004369245.1 of Pelotomaculum sp. FP. Taxonomy (NCBI): domain Bacteria; kingdom Bacillati; phylum Bacillota; class Clostridia; order Eubacteriales; family Desulfotomaculaceae; genus Pelotomaculum; species Pelotomaculum sp. FP. The sequence goes on from NZ_QFGB01000007.1 coordinate 35,500, forward strand.
GTGTCCACATTCTCACCATACCCGGCAACGACAATCAGGGTAGAGCCGCTAAAATCCGGGGGCACTTTAAAGGTGCAACTGTAGTTGCCGTTTACGTCAGATTTTACGGGGTCTAATACTATGACGCTTTTGGCACCGTCAAGTACTTTTATGGCAACCCACGTATCCGGATCGGCTATACCCGAAGCAGTCACTGAATCCCCTGGATTGGCTGTGTTGCTGCTGAGGGTCAAAGTTACGTTGACGGCAAACGCCAAAGAAGGAACCAGCAAGGCCGCCAGCAAAGCCAGAATTAAAATCATCGGGATTTTCCTGGACATTGTTATGTTCATCCTCTCTCTTGGTAATGGAAACAATTCTAATTTGATCCAGCTGAAGCTTCACTGAAAGCCGTGGGGTAGAGTCCTGCAGGGTAGTTTACGCATCAACTGCAAAGCCTGCCCGTTCAGGTAATGCTGCCGGTCCGTTCATACCTTTACGATCAACCCACCATAACCGCGTAAGGTAGATGGCGGGTTGATTCGTGCAGGTGTTAAAGAACAGACTTTCTACATTGGTACCACACACATTGGACTTTCACCCAACATCAACATTGCTACTCGGATTAAAGACCCAATGCCTTCACAATTACCGTGACAGCTTCAGCCCTGGTGGCATTGCCCTGGGGCTGGATGGTATGGTCGGGATAACCATTCATAATCCCGTTTTCCATCGCCGTGGCCATGGCTTCCAAGGCCCAACCGGAAATGCTGCCCCTGTCGCTAAAGGAGGTCTCCCCTGCTGCCGGGGCCAGCTTGGCTGCCCTTACAATCATCACCGCCATCTGCTCCCGGGTAATCAGGTCGTCCGGGCCAAAGGTGCTGTCGTCATAGCCCATTACAATCCCGTTGGCGGCTGCTGTGGCAATGTACTCCCGGGCCCAGTGGCCGGCCGTATCTCCAAATACTTTTCCGCTTTGAGGCTCCAGTTTGCATGCCTTTGCCACTACGGTGGCGAACTCGGCCCTGGTGATGCTGCTGTCGGGTCTGAAACTGCCGTCGGGATAACCGGCGACGGCCCCCAGGGAAACCAGTTTGTTGATGTTGTCGAAGGCCCAGTGGCCGGCGATGTCTTTCAGAGCTTCCGCCGGGACTTCCGCAGGAACCTCCGGTGGTTCTTCTTCTGTTTCCACGGCAACCATGACGGCAAATTTGGTGAGGTGATCCACCTGGGCGCTTACGACAGTACCGGAGACGGTTCCGCCGATGTTGATCCACTGGGACTGGGCTTGATCGTAGTACTGGAGCACCGGGGTCTCGCCGTCGCCGATTAAGTCGGGATCGAAGCTTATTTTTATGGTCACCTTTTTGGCAAAGCTGTAGCTGTCCGCACCGCCCACGCTGAACTCGTATACGGCGCCGGCCAGTCTGAAGCCTGCGGGCGCTGCGGGTGGCTGGTCTACTTTCTGTACTTTTACTTCTACTTTACTGGTCCCTTGCAGCGCGTTGGCCGGTATGATTATCGTGGCTTCGTCACCCAGGCTGATGGCGCCGCCCGCACCGGGGGGTACCATTGCGGTCCCGGTGGTGGAGCGCACCGCGCTTACACCGCCGCCGCCACCACCGCTGCCGCTTGCTGTGGTCACGGTGACGCTGGGTCCGTCGCTGCTTTCGTTGCCCGCCGCGTCCAGCGCCTGGACGGTGAAGGTGTACGTTGTTCCGGCGCTCAGGCCTTTGACGGTGTAGCTGCTTTCGCTAACCGGGCTGGCGTTCAGCCTGGTGGTACCCTGGTAGATGTTGTATCCGGTTACTCCCACGTTGTCGGTGGCGCCGCTCCAGCTCAAGGTCAAGCTGCTCTTGGTCACATCGCTGGCAGTCAGACTGCCTTTGTCCCAACTCGGCGCGGTGGCGTCCTCCCCAACCGGAGTTTGGGTGTAGGTGACGAATGCGGTAAAGTGCCTGGTCCAAATCACCAGGTCGTTGCCGACGTCTATCTTGCCGTCGCCGTCCGGGGGCAGTTTGTCGCCCTCCTCCTGGTTGTCGGCGTCCAGGATAGTGGCTATTTTGGTGAAAACGCCTCCCCTGCTGTAGCCGACTTCTTTGCCGGCCTGACCCGGAAGCAGGATCCGCACGGCCTTGTCGAAGGTCAGCGGCACGTCGCCGAAGCCGATTTCAAGCACGGTGTTGACTGTGGCGGTATACCCGCTGTCCGGTGTTACCGTTACGGAATCGTTGGGCCGCACTGTCGGCAAATTAATAGTGCCGTTCCACTCTGCGGAACCGCTTACGGTAGCCCCCGCGGGAATGCTTACTTTTACCGGGTCGCTGCTGATCGAAGTATTGGAGGCTATGGTCAAAGCGGGCAGTGCTCCGGTGGTTATGCTGCCGTCGGCGTTCTTGTGCATAAGAGCGGCCACGCTGATTCTGGCGTCGGTTACGCTGTCAGGCACGTTCACGGCAACGGGAGCGCCCAGCTGCACTGTAGCATCGGTAATGGCCAGGTCTTTGCTGTTCGTATCTACATCAACGGTTGTGGTGCCAATCGGTACGGCCATGGTATATGAGGCTGTCAATACGGCGCTGTCTTCCATTCCGAACTTGACGGCAATGGCTTTGAGCGTAACCGCCCCGTTGATGGTGATGGGTCCGGTGTAGGTCGGGCTATCGGCGGTGGGCACGCTTCCGTCCAGGGTATAGTGGATGGCCGCATCGCTGGTGGCAGTCTCCAGAATCAACACGCTGCCGGCTACCACCGCCGCTCCGCCGGCAGGGAACACGGTTGGAACGTTCACAGTCCCATCAATTACCTCCATTGTTCCTCCGAATGTCTCGACCACGAACTGCAGGGGAACCATGGTTATATCATCATAAAGAATCGGAGGAACGGGCAAAACAACCGGACTCCCATTTAAAGTGCCGCTAGTGCTATTGACCGTCAAGGCAAGGTTTTTATCCGACGCTGTGAAGACAATCTGCTGCGTTGCTTCATTCCAATAGGATTGAATATCCAGCGCTTCAGCCACAGATCTGACCGGTCCCATCACGATACCGTCCATCTTAACAAAGGGCCTGTCTGTTACTTCAATTCCGTTAATTTTAATTCTATACCCTACAATGATGGGCGATTCCGTGGTCACGATGACGCTGGGGCCGTCCGTGCTTTCGCTGCCCGCCGCGTCTACCGCCTGCACGGTAAAAGTGTACTCCGTGTTCGGAGCCAGGCCGGTGACGATGTAGCTATCGCCGGTTACCGGTGTTTCGGTCAGCTTGGTGGTACCCTGATAGATGTTGTATCCGGTCACACCAACGTTGTCAGTAGCGCCGCTCCAGCTCAAGGTCACTCCGCTCTGGCTCACGTCGGAAGCTGTCAGCTGCTTCTCTTCGCTCCATGTCGGCACGGTGGTGTCCCCCGGCGTAGTGCTTACCGTAATGGTCTTGACGTCCACATTGCTGCCGTATCCCGCCACGACCGTCAGTGTCCCTTCGGCAGTACCGGGCAAAATGAAGGTGCAGCTGTAGTTGCCGTTGGCGTCGGATTTTACGGGATCTAATACTATGATGCTTTGGGTGCTGTCAAGTACTTTGATGGTAACCCACGTGTTTGCATCGGCTGCGCCGGTGGCGGTCACGCTGTCGCCCGGCGGGGCGGCGTACTTGCTCAGCTCCAGGGTCACGCTGACACTGGAAGCCAGTGTTTTCACGGGCAGGCTGGGACCGTCCGTGCTCTCGTTGCCCGCCGCGTCCACCGCCTGCACGGTGAAGGTGTACTCCGTGTTCGGAGCCAGGCCGGTGACGGTGTAGCTTTCGCCGGTTACCGGCGTTTCGTTCAGCTTGGTGGTGCCCTGATACACGTTGTACCCGGTCACGCCCACGTTGTCAGTAGCGCCGCTCCAGCTCAAGGTCACTCCGCTCTGGCTTATGTCGGAGACAGTCAACTCCTTCTCTTCGCTCCATGTCGGCGCGGTGGTGTCTCCTCCAGTCGGAGTTTGCGTATAAGTGATGAATGAGGTAAAGTGCTTGGTCCAAATCACCAGGTCGTCGCCAATGTCAATCCTGCCGTCACCGCCCGGAGGTAATGCGTCGCCTGCCTCCTGACTGTCGGCGTCCAGGATAGTGGTTATTTTGGTGAACTCGCCTCCTCTGCTGTAACCAACATCTTTGCCTGCCTGACCTGGAATCAGAATCCTTACGGCCTTATCAAAGGTCAATGGCGCATCGCCATAGCCAATTTCGATCACAGTGTTAACTGTAGCGGTATTTCCACTGTCCGGCGTTACTGTTACGGAATCATTGGATTGGACTGTCGGCACATGAACGGTGCCGTCCCACCCTTCGGGAGCACTCATAGTGGTTCCCGCCGGAATGCTTACCTGTATCGGGTCGTTACTGACCGAAGTATTGGCCGCTATGTTCAGTGCCGGTAAAGCTGTTGTGGTTACCGTACCGGACACAGGCTCCTCGAGCAATGCCGACACGTTAACCGTTGCGTCAGTTACACTGGCAGGCACTGTGATGGCGACATCCGCCGGCGTCTCCCCGGTTACGGCAAGGTTTTTATTGGAGCCATCGTCTGTGATTGTTACATTTTGCTCCGTAATCGGTACGGCTGTCGTCACGGTAACGCTGGGGCCGTCCGTGCTCTCGTTGTCCGCCGCGTCTACCGCCTGCACGGTGAAGGTGTAACGTGTACCCGCGCTCAGGCCGGTGACATGATAGCTTGTCCCGGCGACCGGGCTGGCGTTCAGCTTGGTATCGCCCTGATAGATGTTGTATCCGGTCACTCCCACGTTGTCGGTAGCGCCGCTCCAGCTTAAGGTCACTCCGCTCTGGCTCACATCGGAAGCAGTCAACAGCTTCTCTTCGCTCCAAGTCGGCGCAATGGTGTCTTCTTCCGGTGTAGCGCTTACCGTAATGGTCTTGACGGCGACATTGCTGCCGTATCCCGCCACTACCGTCAGCGTCCCTGCGGCAGCAACCGGTACTATAAAGGTGCAGCTGTAGCTGCCGTTGGCATCCGCTTTTACTCCGTCAAATACAACGACGCTTTGGGCGCTGTCAACTACTTTGACGGCAACCCACGCGTTTGCATCGGCTGTGCCGGTGGCGGTCAGGCTGTCGCCCGGCTGGGCTGTGTACTTGCTCAGCCCCAGGGTAACGCTGACACTGGAAACCAGTGTTCTCACGGGCACGCTGGGGCCGTCCGTGCTTTCGTTGCCCGCCGCGTCTACCGCCTGCACGGTGAAGGTGTACTCCGTGCCCGGATTCAGATCGATGACGTTGTAGCTGTCGCCGGTTACCGGCGTTGCGGTCAGCAGGGTATCGCCCTGATATACTTTGTATCCGGTCACATCGATGTTGTCAGACGCGCCGTTCCAGCGCAGGGTCAAGCTACTCTGGCTCACGTCGGAATAACTCAGTTCCCCGTCGGGCCAATTGGGGGCGATGGTGTCCTCCCCGCCAGGCTCTGTTTCTGTGGTCACGGTGAAGCTGGGGCCGTCCGCGCTCTCGTTGCCCGCCGCGTCCACCGCCTGCACGGTGAAGGTGTACTCCGTGCCCGGATTCAGATCGGTGACGATGTAGCTTTCGCCGGTCACCGGCGTTGCGGTCAGCAGGGTATCGCCCTGGTATACTTTGTACCCGGTTACATCGACGTTGTCATACGCGCCGCTCCAACTTAATGTCAGGCTGCTCTGGCTCACGTCGGAAGCAGTCAACAGCTTCTCTTCGCTCCAAGTCGGCGCAATGGTGTCTTCTTCCGGTGTAGCGCTTACCGTAATGGTCTTGACGGCGACATTGCTGCCGTACCCCGCCACGACCGTCAGTGTCCCTTCGGAAGCAACCGGTACTTTAAAGGTGCAGCTGTAGCTGCCGTTGGCGTCCGCTCTTACTCCGTCAAATACAACGACGCTTTGGGCGCTGTCAAGTACTTTGACGGAAACCCACTCGTTTGCATCGGCTGTGCCGGACGCGGTCACGCTGTCGCCCGGCTGGGCGGCGTACTTACTCAACTCCAGGGTAACGCTGCTGCTTGCATTGGCGGTAAGCGTAATACCTGGTACCACAGTGCCCAGAAAAAAGATACTTGCGAAAAAAATTGATAATAATTTAAATCTTATTTTTATCAAGTTATCAATCTCCTTACAGGAAAACATTTTGCATTTTAGGATTGTAAACCGTTACCGCAATGCAACGGTACTACTTCCAAAGTGACCGTCATAATTGTATTGGCATTAATGGTTCCGAATGGTAACGGTAGCTCAAGATTATTCCTCCTCTCATAATTTTTAACAAGGTACAGAACTGCAGTATTTAATGCCCCAAAGAAACGAAAAACCAATCCCGCATACCTGGTGTTTAGATAATTTTCGCAACAGAACAGACCAACATTTACACAATCCAATAAAACGTGAAACATAGACGCCACATACTATAGATATAAGGGAAAAACCTCGTTAAGGATGATAAATCCATAGTTGACTTGTAAAAATTGTTAATTAGTTTGAGATCGGTAAAAAAATTTTAGCCGACCTATTTGAGTGTTAAAGCAATCTTTTGCTGTGTTGTGAATCGAAAAACTCAATAAGCAGATACATATTTCTTGTCCAGATTAGGGAGGAAATGAGGCGCGGGGAAAGATCCCCGCACCCCTCCCTCTCTTTCTACTGCAACAAGGTCGGGTTAAAGTCAATGTTGTTGGTTAAGTTGTCCACAATGAATACTTTGACGATATCTCCGGCCGCTACATTGAAGCCGGCCTGGGCCATGTTAACAAAGTCAAAATCCGCTTTGGTAACGTTAAGGCTCAACTGGACGCCGTCGCGCAGATGGACGAATACCACAACTTCCTTCCCTTCATGCGCTGTGACCGGCGTGAGCTGAGCACCAAAATATTTCAGGCCGATGACGCCGGCTTTGACGGTCATGGTTTTGATCCCGCCTGTCTCTCCCACTTCATACACCGATACATCTTCCACAGGCGTCACCGTGTATTGGGGAGCTGAGTCAGCGGGAAGGTCTTCAAACTGGGCGGTAACAACAACGTCCGCAGCCGGCATCGCAAAGCTGTACACGCCCTCTGTGGCGGTAATTTCAATGTCGCCGCTGCCGCCGTTGTACTTGAGGCTGCCCGCCACCAGCCGCTTGCCGCTGTCCGGCGTCACGGTGACGGTGATCGTTGTGCCCTCGGTACCACTTGCCGGCTCTACCGTTACGGTGCCGCCGCTGATGCTGCCGTCCACCGCCACGGTGTAGGTCTCAGGAGCGGTTGTGCCCTGCCAGACCAGGATGGGATAGACGCTGCCTGCCTTGAAGTTTTCGCCCAAAGTCGAAGCCAGGGCCTTCAGTTCATCGGAGGTTTTGCTTACAGTGTTGTTGTTGTCTGTTGCATAACCGAGGCCTTTTGCAGCAGTGCTGTTGAGATAGTAGTTGTTGCTTACGTTGGTGTTGCCCGTGGCATAGCCGATCACGCCGGCGGTAAACGCGCCGGTATTGCTTACGGTGATGGCGCCGGCGTTATAGCAGTTTTGCACAGTGCAGGCAGCGTCATTGGTGTAACCGACCACGCCGCCGGTATGGGCAGTGTCGGATGTGCTTTCGCTGGTCACGCTGCCGGTGTTGTAGCAATTTGTCAACGTGTCGGACGCATCGCGCCGATAGCCGGCAACGCCGCCCACGTTCATCACGCCGCCTTTGACCGCGCCGGTATTATAGCACTGATCTATCGTAGAACCGCCATAAGCATGACCCACGACGCCGCCGACACTATAGGAACTGGTTGAGGTGCTCGTCGCGGTGACAGCGCCTGTATTGGCACACTTGCTGATTGTATCGGCGCCGTAAACAATACCCGCGATGCCGCCCACGTTATAGGTACCGGTGACATCACCGTTGTTGGTGCAGCCGGTTATCAAGGTGGCGCCCCTGACGTAACCGGCGATGCCGCCAACGTTATTGGAAGTGCTGGTAATAGTCGCGTTGTTGACACAGTTTTCAATGGTAGCCGCGTCTTTGACATAACCAGCGATGCCCGCAGTATACGTACCGCCGGAGATGTTGCCCGCCACGGTCAGATTCTTCACCGTACCGTCCAGCACATAGCCAAACAGGCCGATATAGTTGGAGCCAGCTTTGTCAATTGTCAAAGTGATGGTCTTGCCGTCGCCATCGAAGGTACCGCCATAGTTCGTGGTACTGCTGATGCCTATGGGCGTCCAGGTCACCCCTGACAAGTCGATGTCGTTCATCAGCTTGCCGCTGACGGCATTGTTGAGGCCAGCGTTGACCTGATTGGCAAACCACAACATATGGTCAGCCGTGGAAAGTTCGTAGACATCGCCGTTCTTGCTGGGTGCGGCTGCGACTGTAATGGTGAAGTCGTAACTGTATGCCATTCCGCCGTAGGCGCCGCTGACAGTGATCGTGGTGTCTGTTGCTTCAAGCGCAGTTGTTTTGCTGATCGTGTAGTCTGTGATCTTTTCCCTGGTGCCATCGCTGTAATTGGCCCAAATCACCAGACCCGCGGCGTCAAAGGTTTGTCCCGCAACATAGCTGAGCTTGGTGGGATCTGATTCTTTGCTGATGTCTGTTAAGGTAGAGGTGTCCGCTGTAAAGGCGCGCGGGATGGGATAACCGTTGTTGATATTATTGGTATCCGCCACCCAGGTCCTGCCGCCGGCGTTGAGCGCGGTCAGGAAGTCCGCTGTTTTCATGGAGTCCGTTGTCGGCATCATGGTGATGGTGCTGCCGGTGGTGCTGCCATATACTGCCTGGTTGCTGGCGGAGGAACCGTCGAGCCAGTAGCAGTTGGTCCACACGGCGCCGCCGTTGTTGGTGCCCAGAGACTGCGCCTGGTTGGCCGAGCTGGCTCCCACATAGCCGACGTTATAGCTGTTGTAAACTTTCGCTTCGCAGCTGCCGGAGATGCCGCCGGCGTTCTTATAGGACGTGTAGATGGAACCCAGGTTGGCGCAGTTTTTAATGGTGAGGTTATTCCATCCGGCGCCGGCAATGCCGCCGCATCCCTTGGAGTCGGTGTTGCTGACGGAGGCGTAGTTGATGCAGTTCTCGATCACTGAGCCATTGCTCTTGCCGTTTTTGCCGACGATGCCGCCTATGGAGCGATTGCCATAGATGTAGCCGGTGACGGCGACATTTTTGACGGAGGGACTTGCGTACCAGGCTCCCGGGTCGTTGTCATGGACGCCCATGCGTCCGATCAGGCCGATGGACTGGCTGAAGCCATAGCCGAGAGAACCGCCGTGCCTGCTGCAGTAGATATTCTTTACCGTATGTCCCTGCCCGTCTAAGGTGCCGTTCCAGGAAGAGCCGATCAGGGTCGTGCCGTCCTGGTAAGTCATGCAATATTGTCCGCCAATAGGCATATAATTGGGGCCGCTCCAACTATCGCCGGACGCATTGTAGACACCGCCCATGTCAAGATCGGCTGTCAGGCAGACGGTTTTGCCGCCGAAGTCGTCGGAGCCATATATCCAGGTGTTAGCAGTCGCGTCTTTAACGGAGCCGCCGCCGACGTTACAGACAATATAACTTGGGTTGCCGATAACGGTGGCGCCGGTATTATAAGTACCGTTGACAATCGCCGCCAGGCCGGCCAGCTGCGCCGGGGTGTTGATATAAAACACGGTGTCGGTGGTGTTGTACCAGGAAACGTCCACCGAGCCATCCCAGACGTTTGTGGAGGCTCCGTTCATGGTCTGCGTAACAGAAGCGTCGCTGTAACCGGTGGCGCTTATCACGATGGCATAGTCTTTGGCAGTGGTGAACACGCTCTGATCGATTATGATGCTTCCGGCGTCAATCGTATATTTGCTGCTGTCCACAGCGTTGCCGTCCACGCTGACGCTGCTGATAGCCGCCCGCCAGGCCGCGTCATCGGTAAAGCTTAAGTTGACGTCATGTCCCACAGTGTTGTCCGTGCTGTCCGCCGTCAGAACCGGCGGGGTCAAAACACCCGGCGCTGCGTCCATGGTCTGGGTCACTGTGGCGTCGGCGTAACCGGTAGCTTTGACTACGACCGGGTAGTCCCCGGCGGCGGTAAAGACGCCGGCGTTGATGGTGATGGCTCCGGCCGTCACGCTGTATTGTCCGGCGATGGAGACGCCGGACACGGTGATATCAGTGATGGCGGCGCGCCAGGCGGTGTCATCGGTAAAGTTTAGGGTTGCCGGCTGGCCCAAGGCGGCAGCATTGGCCGTCAAGGCCGGCGGCGAAGCCTGCTTTAGCATCACATCGATCTCGCACACCCACTTGGCAGCCTTCGGAGCGGTATACACACCGTTTGTATAGTCACTCTCCGTCTGGCCATTCAACAACCTGAACCTGGTCGCGCTGCTCATATTGTTGAAATTGGGCGGATCTTGAAAACGAGCCCAGTTGTCCTCGACCGCCAGCATCGGGTAGACCTGGACGGCGCCGTCCGTAGGACTGCCCCATGCTCCGGACTGGTCAGGTTTTTGGGTATCTGGATTCCAGCTCTTTACGATGTTTGGATAATAGTAGCGGGGCGTCCCAAACAGGTAATCCCTGGTCATGTTCGTATACCAGTTTGGTGCTGTGTCGGTGCAGTAAAAATATATTTTGTTGACATTGCTCATGCCGGCGCCCGTGTTGACGCCTGCCGCCGCCAGAAGGTCGGAAATCAAGACGCCTTTCGCCGCGTCAATTACCGGAGCCGGCATGCTGTCGATATAAGAATAAGCCTGCTGCAAATTGGCCATGGCAGCCATCTCTTCGTAAGTAAAGGTTCTCACTGTGGTGTATGTGTTGGTTGGATTTGTTTCACTGGTATAGCCGACTTTAATCGTAAGCGATGCCGCCGGTTCACTTTGGGTTGTGCTGTCAGCGCTGGCCGGACCCAGCTGGGCCAAACAGAGAAAACTTAACAGCACGGCCAGCATAGCGAAACAGCCGACCAGCGCTTTATTTTTGGATTTAAACCAGAATCCCACTTGTTGCATTTCCACCCCTCCAAAAAGATTTTGACAACTTAAGTACTAACCTTCCTTTTCAGTAACTATTTATAATCACGGTTGCCACAATATACAGCAACACCACCTCCACCATAACTTTAGTTCTTAGAGACAATATTTTGCATCTGTTAACCTAAACACGGTTACAATTTGATGGCCGTTAAACCATATCGGTATAAAAAGATGCTCTGGCAGCAACCGCTAAATCCCCCTCATATGTTACAATTCCTCCTTCAACTTTATAGGGACTATTTAAATATACACTTATATGTTTTTGCTTCATTTTGGGGCCATTTTTCCCTTTTATCTCCTCCCGGTGCATGCTCCGCTATGGACCTCCCTGCCAATCATGAGAAGAATGGCTGTTTCCAGCCGGCCATGTCCTGGGGGCGCCTTTTGTCGCCCCCAGGACATGGGTATTGTAATTGGCGGAAGCATGATTGCCAATTACGGTTTTTGTTCCTTCTTGCGCGGAGTTTTTATAAAGCTGGCGCCATAATTGCCATTACCCCCATCACCTCATATCGCTCTTTATCAAAACGCTGGTTAAACCGTCCCCACCGCCTTCCAAAGTTAACTGAAAGCCGGCCAAACAGGGGCGGGAAAGAGGCGCAGGATTGCAGCAGCCCGCACCTCTTTCCTTTCCTACTGCAGCAAGGTCGGGTTATGGTCCACGTCGTTGGTTAAGTCGTCCACAATGAATACTTTTACCATATCCCCGGCCTCGACGTTAAAGCCGGATTGGGCTTCACCGACAAGGTCAAAATCCGCCTTGGTGACGTTGAGGCTTAACTGGACGCCGTCGCGCAGATGAGTAAAGGCCACGGCTTCCTCTCCCCCGTGCTCAATAACCGGTGTTATCAGCGTCCCGAAATATTTTAGGCCGGTGACGCCGGTTTTGACGGTCATGACGCTGATCCCATCGTGTGTTGTTCCCACTTCATACACCGATACATCTTCCACAGGCGTTACCGTATATTTGGGAGCCTGAGAAATGTCCTCAAACTGGGCGGTGACGGCAACATTGGCCGCCGGCATTACGAAGCTGTACACGCCTCCGGTGGCGGTGATTTCAATGTCGGTAGTACCGTCGTTGAACTTGAGGCTCCCCGCCACCAGCCGCCTGCCTTCACCCGGCGTCACGGTCACGGTGATGGTTTCGCCTGCCGCCGCGACGGCCGGGTTCACTCCGACGGAACCGCCGCTGATGGCGCCGTCCACGGTTATGGTGTAGGTTTGGTCTCCCCCGGTCTGCCAGGTAAGGATAGGATAGACACTGCCCGGCTTGAAGCTTTCACCCAAAGCCGGAGCCAAAACCTGCAGCTCGGCAGAGGTCTTGCTGACGGCGTTGTCTGCCGCGTTACCAAGGCCTTTCGTGGCGGTGGTGTCGAGATAGTAGTTGTTGCTGATATTGGTGTTGCCCTTGGCATAGCCGATCACGCCGGCGGTATAGGCGCCGCTGTTGCTCACAGTGATCGTTCCGGCGTTATAGGTGTTTTGCACGGTGCAGGCAGCGTTGTTAGTGTAACCGACCACTCCGCCGGTACGGGCGCTGCCGGTGGCTTCACTGGTCACGCTGCCGGTGTTGTAGGAATTGGTCAATTTGGTGGCTGCGTTGTTCAGGTAGCCGGCCACGCCGCCCACGTTTATAACGCAGCCTCTGACTGCACCGCTGTTGTAGCACTGGTCGAGCATACTTGCTGCGTAAATATTACCTGCGACGCCGCCCACACTATAGGCTGACGCGGTAGAGGCACTCGTTGCGGTAATATTACCGGTGTTGGCGCAATTACTGATTGTCCCGCTGCTGTTATGATAACCTACAATGCCACCCACATTATATTCACCGGTGACATTGCCATTGTTGGCGCAGCCGGTTATCGCAGTGGAACCGCTGGTATTGCCGGCAATGCCGCCAACCCTATACGATATACCGGTGACTGTTGCGTTGTTGGCGCAGTTTTCAATGTTTGTGTCGACTGCAGAACCCGCGATGCCTCCCACATACGACTTCCCCGCAACACTGCCGGTCACGGTCAGATCCTTTATGTCAGCGCCCTTTACATAGCCGAACAGGCCGATATAATTGGAGCTCTCATTGGCAGCAGATAAAGTGACGGTCTTGTTATTGCCGTCAAAGGTACCGCCGTAGGTTACCGAACTGCTTATACCAATAGGCGCCCAGGCGATTTGGGACAGGTCAATGTCGTTTAAGAGTCTGCCTTTAATGTTATTGCTATCAGGGCTGACGTTGACCTGGTTGGCAAACCAGAGCATTTCTCCAGCGGTGGTAAGTTGATAGACATTATTGTTGTCCATAGTGGGAGCCGCGGCTAAAACCGTGACAGGCTGTGCAACCGTCTTGGTCACACCGGCTTCGGTATAGCTGATGGTAATCGCGGTATCCCCCGTGGACAGTACGCTGGGACTGTAGGTATACGCGTCGGACGTCAGCGCGGCAGTTGTACCGTTGGTATAATTGGCGGTTATGACCATGCCGGTGGGATCGAAAGTCTCGCCCGCGATATAAACGAGATCATTGGGCGGGGAGGTGACGGCAATGCTCGCCAGGGCATTGGCTGCGACCGTAATCGGGAAATCATAGCTGAAGCCGACTCCGTTATGGGTGCCGCTGACCGTGATCGTAGTACCACTATCGGTCATTTCCAGCGGCGTTGTTTTGCTGATCGTGCAGTCTGTAATCTTTTCCCGCGTACCGTCGCTGTAATTGGCCCAGATGGTCAGACCGGTTGGATCAAAGGTCTCTCCCTCCACATAGCTGAGCTTGGTGGGATCGGATTCTTTGCTGATATCGGTTAAGGTTGAGGTATCCCCCGTCATGACACGCAGGATGGGATAGCCGTTGTTGGTATTGCCGGTGTCCGCTACCCAGACCCGTTCGTCGCCATTGAGCGCCGCGAGGAATTCAACGGATTTCAGCTCGTCGCTTGTTTTGCCGACAGTATTGTCGGTGGCATTTCCAAGTCCTTTGGCAGTGGTAGTGCTGAGATAGTAGTTATCTTTGATATTGGTGCCGGCTGCGGCATAACCGATCACGCCGGCGGTAAATCCGCCGCTGTTGCTCACGGTGATCGTCCCGGCGTTATAGGTGTTTTGCACGGCGCCGGCAGTGATATTCGTGCGGCCGGCCACGCCCCCGGTATTGGCGGAAGCGGATGTGCTGGTGCTGGTCACGCTGCCGGTGTTGTAGGAGTTGGTAAGCATGGTGGAGGCATTGTTCAAATAACCGGCCACACCGCCCACATTCATCACGCCGCCGCTGACCGCACCGCTGTTGGCGCACTGGTCAATCGTGGTGGCATATTTTGCATACCCCACAATACCGCCCACACTATAGGCTGCGGTGATGTCCGTGCTGGTGGCAGTGACGGCGCCGGTATTGAGGCAATTATTGACAGTACTGCTGCCGTTATCGTTGCCTACGATGCCGCCTACGTGATAGCTGCCGCTGACCGCTCCGGTATTCGTGCAGCCCGTCACCGTGACAGCGCCGCTAATGTAGCCGACAATGCCGCCCCCGCAGGATGCGTTGCTGATATTGCCGTTATTGACACAGCTGCTTATAGTAACGGTATCGGTGGCGCCGGCAACTATGCCGCCAACCAGCTCGCCGGCGCCGGTGCTGGTGACAGTGGCGTTGTTGACGCAGTTCTGGATCTGCGACGAACCCATAGCATTAACGACAATGCCCGCCGTGGTACCGCTGCCGGAGACGCTGCCTGCCACGGTCAGGTCTTTGATCGCGGCATCCTGGATATAGCCGAACAGACCGGCACAAGCTGTAGAGCCCTCCATGGCTAAAGTAACAGTCTTGCCGTTGCCGTCAAAGGCGCCGGAATAGAATGCAGTGGCGCTGCTGCCGATCGGCGTCCAGGTTACTGCGGACAGGTCGATGTTTTCTGTCAGTTTGCCTTTTGTGCTGGCCCTGCGGCCAACATTGACCCGGTTGGCAAACCACAGCATATGGTCGGCCGAGGAAAGCTCGTAAAAACCATCGACCAGCGCCGGAGCGCCCGTGGCCAGAACCGTGACCGGCTGGTCCGCCGTCACGGTTACACCGGAGGAGGTGTAGCTGATGGTGACCTTGTCGTCGCCCGGCGCGAACACACTGGGAGTAACGGTATACTGGCCGGCCGCCAGGTCTGCGGTTTTGCCGTCGGCGTAGGTTACGCTTACAGCCATGCCAGCGGGATCAAAGCTCTCACCCGCGGCATACAAAAGGTTCGTGGGCGGAGTGGTAATGGTGATGCTTTGCAAAGAATTGGAAGTGACCGTAATCGGAAATTCGTAGCTGTAGTCCATACCGCTATAAGTGCCGCCGACAGTGATGCTTGTATCCGTGCTTGCCAGCGGGGCGGTTTTGCTGATGGTATAGTCGGTAATTTTTTCGCGGGTGTCATCGCTGTAATTAGCCCAGATAACCAGGCCGACCGGATCAAAGGTTTCTCCCTCCACATAGCTGAGCTTGGTGGGATCGGATTCTTTGGTGATACTTGTTAGTGTGGCGGTATCCGCCCAGGCCCGCGGGACAGGATAGCCGCTGTTGATATTTTGGGTATCCGCTACCCAGGCCCGGCTGTCGCCGTTCAGGGCGGCCAGGAATTCAGCTGTTTTCATGGAGTCTGTTGTCGGCATTTGGGTGATGGTGCTGCCGGTGGTACTGCCATATACCGCCTGGTTGCTGGCGGACGATCCGTCCAGCCAGTAGCAGTTGGTCCACACCGCGCCGCCGTTGTTGGTGCCCAGAGACTGGGCCTGGTTGGCCGAGCTGGCGCCTACATAGCCGACGTTATAGCTGTTGTAAACTTTCGCTTCGCAGCTGCCGGAGATGCCGCCGGCGTTCTTATAGGACGTGTAGATGGAACCCAGGTTGGCGCAATTTTTAATGGTCAGGTTATTCCATCCGGCGCCGGCAATGCCGCCGCATCCCTTGGAGTCGGTGTTGCTGACGGAGGCGTAGTTGATGCAGTTCTCGATGACGGAGCCGTTGCTCCGGCCGTTTTTGCCGACGATGCCGCCTACGGAGCGGTTGGCGTAGATGTAACCGGTGACGGCGACATTTTTAACGGAAGGAGTGGCGTACCAGGCTACCGGATCGTTGTCATGGACGCCCATGCGCCCGATGAGGCCGACGGACTGGCTGAATTCATAGCCGAGAGAACCGGCGTGCCTGCTGCAGTAGATATTCCTGACAATATGCCCCTGCCCGTCGAAGGTGCCGTTCCAGGAGGAGCCGATAAGCGTCGTGCCGTCCTGAGCAGTCATGCAGTATTGGCCGCCGATGGGCATATAGATGGGACCGCTCCAGGCGCCGGTCGAGCTGTCGTAGACGCCGCCCATATCCAGATCGGCTGTCAGGTATACTGTCTTGCCGTCAAAATCGTCGCCGCCGTAGATCCAGGTAGCGGTAGTCGCGTCTTTAACGGCGCCGCCGCCGACGTTGTAGACGATATAATCCGGATTGCCGTTAACGGTGGCACCTTCATTGTAAATACCGTTGACGATGGCCGCCAAACCGGCCAGCTGCGCCGGGGTGTCGATATAAAATACGGTATCGGTGGTGTTGTACCAGGTGACATCCACCGAGCCGTCCCAGACGGTTGTGGATGCTGCGTTTATGGTCTGAATAACAGAAGCGTCGCTATAACCGGTGGCGCTTACCACGATGGTATAGTCTTTGGCAGTGGTGAACACGCTCTGATCAATGGCGATGCTTCCGGCCTCAATCGTATATTTGCTGCTATCCACAGCGCTGCTGTCCACGCTGACGCTGCTGACGGCGTTTCTCCAGACTTCATCGTCGGTGAAGGTGAGATACACCGCCTGGCCCACGGTGTTGTCCGTGGTATCGGCGGTCAAAGCCGGCGCAGGCAGTATTGAGGGGCCGCCTGTCCACCCGGCATATAGCGTCACGTCGCCGGTCACCGTCTCGCTGCCGAAGTCAAAAGCGTTGGTGCAGGCCGCTTCTTTGTACCAGCCGCCGAAGGTGTAATTGTCGCGGCTGGGATCGACCGGAGCCGCGATGTGCTTGTTTCCGTCAACCGCCACGGGGCCGGTCGCCGGAGCGCCGCCGCTGTAATTGGGGTCAAGGGTCAGCAGGCAATAGGCGGATTTCGTGTATGTGGTGAAATTCGACCAGCTGGCAGCTTGGCCGATATGGTAATAAAGAACGAAATTAGAAGCTGCACCGGAAAACGGGGTCGTTCCGAATGTCGGCATGCTACCTTGGAAATAAGACGCCTCAATTTTGCTGCAGTCTTGGAAGGCGGAAGATCCGATGCTCGTCACGCTGCTCGGAATCGTTACCGAGGTAAGTCCCGTGCAGCCGTAGAAGGCACTATTCCCAATGCTCGTCACACTGTCCGGAATCGTTACCGCGGTAAGTCCCGTGCAGTTATAGAAGGCGCCATTTCCGATGCCCGTTACACCGGTCGAAATCGTTACTGCGGTAAGTCCCGTACAACCACGGAAGGCAGAAGCACCGATGCTTGTCACGCTGTTCGGGATCGTTACCGCGGTAAGTCCCGTGCAGTCACGGAAGGCAGAAGAACCGATGCTGGCCAGGCCATCCGGCAGGGTTACCGTGGTAATAGTGCTATTATTATTAAAGGCATCTTTGCCAATGCTGACCACCGGATAGGCGGTTCCGTTGTGGACAATGGCGGCCGGAACGACAATATTTCCGCCGCTGCCGGTATAGCCGCTTATGGTGGCCGCGCCACTGGCAACAGTATAGGTGAAATCAATGCCTCCGTTCAGCATTTGTGTCACCGTGGCGTCGGTATAACCGGCAGCCTTTATTTGAATGGTATATGCG
Source organism: Pelotomaculum sp. FP (assembly GCF_004369245.1). Classification (NCBI taxonomy): domain Bacteria; kingdom Bacillati; phylum Bacillota; class Clostridia; order Eubacteriales; family Desulfotomaculaceae; genus Pelotomaculum; species Pelotomaculum sp. FP. The sequence continues at coordinate 53,304 of NZ_QFGB01000007.1, forward strand.
CCGGCTGACGTGAACACCGAGTCAACAATACGGATGTTGCCCGCGCTTACCGCGTATTGATCGTTGGCCAGAGGTGTTTCGTTGACGATAATGGAAGTGATGGCGTTCCGCCAGGCTTCATCATCGCTGAATGTAATATCCGTTGCCTGACCCACGGTGTTGTCCGTAGTATCGGCAGTCAGGTCCGGAGGCGTTTTACCTTCTGCCGGCAGCTCGCTGAACTGGGCGGTCACGATAACGTTGGCCGCCGGGAGAACAAAGCTGTACACGCCGTCCGTGGCGGTAATTTCCGTATAAGTCGTGCCGTTGTCGGCGGTGTATTGCAGGCTGCCCGCCACCAGCTGCTTGCCGCTGTCCGGTGTCACAGACACGGTGATGGTATCACCCGCGCTGCCGCTGGCCGGATTCACCGCAATGCTCCCGCCGGTTATGGCGCTGTCCACGGTCACGCTGTAGGTCGCGTCCGTGACCGAAACCTCCGCACCCGCAGCGCCGCCCGATGGACCTTCCGCCGCCAAAGCGGCGGTGGGAAGCATGGTGCAAAGCATGGCTAAAATCATCAGGCAGGCCAGCAGACGGCTGCGTCTTTTTCTGATCATATCCTTGCTCCTTTCCTTTCGTTTTCCTGTTTTTACTTCATTTTGGGGCCATCTTTCCCTTTTATCTCCTCCCGGTGTGTGCTCCGCTATGGACCTCCCTGCCAATCATGAGAAGAATGGCGTTTCCAGCCGGCCATGTCCTGGGGGGCGCCTTTTGTCGCCCCCAGGACATGGGTATTGTAATTGGCGGAAGCATGATTGCCAATTACGGTTTTTGTCCTTCTTGCGAGGAGTTTTTATAAAGCTGGCGCCATAATTGCCATAACCCGCCTCACCTCATATCGCTCTTTATCAAAACGCTGGTTAAACCGTCCCCACCGCCTTCCAAAGGCAACCGAAAGGCGGCCAAACAGGGGCGGGAAAGAGGCGCAGGATTGTAGCAGCCCGCACCTCTTTCCTTTCCTACTGCAGCAAGGTCGGGTTATGGTCCACGTCGTTGGTTAAGTCGTCTACAATGAATACTTTTACCATATCCCCGGCCTCGACGTTAAAGCCGGATTGGGCTTCACCGACAAGGTCAAAATCCGCCTTGGTGACGTTGAGGCTTAACTGGACGCCGTCGCGCAGATGAGTAAAGGCCACGGCTTCCTCTCCCCCATGCTCAATAACCGGTGTTATCAGCGTCCCGAAATATTTCAGGCCGCTGACGCCTGCTTTAACGGTCATGGTTTTGATCCCGACTGTCTCTCCCACTTCGTAAACCGACTCGTCTTCAACGGGGGTCACCGTGTATTTGGGGTTGTCGGTCGCCTCGTTTATCGTTTGGGTTACCGTGGCGGCGGCGTAGCCGCCGGCGGTGACTGTGACGGTGTAGTCGCCGGCCGAGGCAAACACAGCGGCGTCAATACTGATGGCGCCCGCGTTTACCGTGTACTGCCCGCCGGTCAGTGCGCTTCCGTTGACCGTGATCCCGCTGATGGCGCTGCGCCAGGCCTGATCATCGGTGAAGGTGATCTCCACCGCCCGGCCCACGCTGTTGTCCGTGGTATCGGCGTTCAATACCGGAGGCGTTTGCTCCTCCGGCGGGTTGCTGAACTGGAGGGACAACTCGAATTGCCCGTCAGCGCCGGTATCGTACTGGTCCAGGTAAGGCGAGTAGGTCACAGCCTGGATTTTATTCTGAACCGGATAGAACTGATAGAGCCTCAGCCAGCCGTTGCCGCCGTTGGGCAGATCGGTGTAATCAGTTAATAGATTATAGACGGTGTTGCCGCCCTCGCCGGTGTCCGTGCCGTGGTACTGGCCGCCAACATGGCCGCATAACACGGCGACGACGTTGCTGTGCTTCTTGACTATATTTTCGTGGATGGCCGGACCGGAGACATCATCGCCGCCGGCGTACTCTCCGTTGGGTTTAATGTAGCCGTGGGTCACCACGATCGCTTTGCGGTCGCTGTATTGGGTCAGGACCCCGTTGGCCCAGTCGGTGGCCTCCGCCAGCAATGCGGGCGCACAGACCAGGTTCAGCACGATGAAGTCCTGTCCCAGGGCGGAGAAAAGCTGGTAGCTGCTGGCGTTGCTGCTCTCCGGATAATGCCCGCCGTACCAGCTGCAGCCGGTAAAGTCGGTGTAGGGGAAATAGGTGTCGAACATTGTGGTGTCGCCGGTCTCAAAATTCAGGTCGTGGTTGCCGGGGACTACCGAATAAGGAATCCCCGCGGTCCGGATGATGGCCATGGCGTCTTTGGCATTCTGCCACTGGGCGGGGTTGTCGTAATCATCCTGGATGTCCCCCACATGGGCCACGAAGACAATGTTTTGCGACTGGGCCTGATCGGCTATCCATTGGGTTTGCCGGGCAAAGATCTCCGGATAGCTTTCGGAGTAGAATTGCGTATCCGGCAGCACGGCGAGGGTGAAGTGGTCGGTACCGGCCGCTTGGACGGTGACGGCGCAGGCGGCGGTGAAGCCTCCGTCTACCGTGGTGACTGTAATGTTGGCTGTTCCGGTACCCATTGCCCTAACCAGACCGTTGCTGTCGACTGTGGCTGCGGCCGCATTGTCCGAGGTCCAGGTCACCTCTTGATTGGCCGCGTCGGATGGGGTGATGGTGGCCGTGAGCTGCACGAAATTGCCGACGGTGAGGACGAGTTCGCTTTTATCCAGGTTTACGCCACTGACCGCCACACCCGGATCCATGAACCGGGCGGTGACAATGGTGTCGGCCGCCGGCAGGATGAAGCTATACACGCCGTCGGTAGCGGTGATTTCCGTATAGGTGCTGCCGCTATCCGCCGTGTATTTAAGACTGCCCGCCACCAGCTCTTTGCCGGCATCGGGATTGACGGTAACGGTGATGGTGTCGCCTGCGCTGCCGCTCGTCGGGCTCAGCGCCAGGCTGCCGCCGGTGATGGCGCTGTCCGCTGTGACACTGTAGGTCCCCGGGTCGTTCTCGGGAACCACGAAGACGACCTTATTGACTAACTTTGAGGTGTTCATGGCCGTACACCGGGCATCCCGCTCGTCCATGGTCGGCAGAACTCCGTTCCCGTATTCCGCCTCCGTCTGGCCGTAGAAGAAACGGTAGGTGTTCAGGGTGTCGTAGGGCTGGTTATCGACCTGGGTCCGCCGGCCCGCCCAGCCGGTGATGGCCAGTACGGCCGGGACCTCCCGGTCCTCGCCGGTCCGGTTTTCCGGCGCCAGGTACTGGTCGCCGATTCCGGCATAGTATTTGCGGGTCTGTCCCATTAAATATTCCCAGCTGAGCCCGTTTACGCCCATGGTCCAGCCGTCCAGGCTCGCTCCTCTTAAGCTGCAGTCCGGTCCGTCAAAGCGCACGTCGCTGTTGTAGGCGGCGGCGCTCTCTGTCAGTTGCTCAATGGTGACGTAGCGGACGGCTTTACCCATGAAGACAGCAGGCAGCCGGTCATACATGGCGTAATGGATGGGCGTGGTGTTCTCTGCCGCCAGGGCTTCCATTTCCGCCCTGGTGTAAGAGTGCACCGGGATCTCCTCGCCGGCCGCGCCATACTGAATATAGACGTCCAGCGGGGTGTAGTCCGCGGTGAAGCCCACGGTGACGGGCTCATCCGGCATGACGAAGCTGTAGACGCCGGGCCCGTTGACGTTGTTGGCGTTGCCGGTTGCCGCGGTGATAGTGGTAAAGTCATAGGTTGTACCGGAGTCACCGGTGACGATGAGGCCGATTGCCCAGGAAGTAAAAGCAGTATCGGATACCGTAACGATCACGGTTTCGCCCACTGTCGCTGAAGTCTTGTCGGGCGTTACTGTCCAGATGGCGTCGGGAACCGCCGCCACAGCGATATTATAGGTCGCAGCGGAGATGTCCTCAAACTGAGCGTTTACAACGACATCCGCCGCCGGAAGCACAAAGCTGTACACGCCGTCCGTGGCGGTAATTTCCGTATAGGTTGCGCCGCTGTCGGCGGTGTATTGCAGGCTGTTCGCCACCAATTGCTTGCCGCTGTCCGGTGTCACAGACACGGTGATGGTATCACCCGCGCTACCGCTGGCCGGATTCACCGCAATGCTCCCGCCGGTTATGGCGATGTCCACGGTCACGCTGTAGGTCGCGTCCGAAACCGAAACCTCCGCACCCGCGGCACCGCCCGATGGACCTTCCGCCGCCAAAGCGGCGGTGGGAAGCATGGTGCAAAGCATGGCTAAAATCATCAGGCAGGCCAGCAGACGGCTGCGTCTTTTTCTGATCATATCCTTGCTCCTTTCCTTTCGTTTTCCTGTTTTTACTTCATTTTGGGGCCATCCACGGCCATGGTGCTGCTCCCGCCACCCGGCATACAGCGAGAATTTATTCCTTTTTATTGTGCTACCATCAACGATGCCCCTGAGATGGACAACATTACACCTGACAGAACCTGACAGAAGGGGAAAGACCGCGATATGAAGCCTCTACTGCAACAAGGTCGGGTTATGGTCCACATCGTTGGTTAAGTCGTCCACTATGAATACCTTAACCATATCACCGGCCTGGACGTTGAAGCCGGACTGGGCTTCGGCAACCAGGTCGAAATCCGCTTTGGTAATGTTGAGGCTTAACTGGACACCGTCGCGCAGATGGGTGAAGACCACGGCCTCCTGCCCTGCATGCTTGATAACCGGCGCTATCTGCGTCCCGAAATATTTCAGGCCGCTGACGCCGGTTTTGACAGTCATGGTTTTGATCCCGCCTGTCTCGCCCACTTCGTAAACCGACCCGTCCGCCACGGGGTCAACCGTGTATTTGGGGTTACCCGCCTCAGGCGTAATGATGGTGATGGCACAGGTGTACTTCAGGAAGTCGCCGACGGTCGCATTTTCAATCAGGGGCGTCCCTCCGTTGAACTGCGCCTCGGTCTGACCGTACACAAAGCGGTAAGCATTCAGGGTATCGCACGCCATATCATCGATATCCTGACCCTGCTCAAACTCGATAAACCGCTTCTGATATCCCTTGATCACGAGCATGGCGTCGATCGGCGTCTTGCCCGCTTCCTTGTTTCCCGCCGCGGCGATGTTAGGATAGTAGCAGCGGTTCTCCTCGTAAAGATCCTCGTAAGCGTAAGTGCGGGAGGACTCATCCAGCGCGTTCAGCTTAAGGGTATTGCCCTCTCCAAAGCTCACACCGGCATTATCCAGCAGGTCTGTCAGCCTGACGGCCTGTACCGCCTTGCCGATTACTGCGGTGGGATACCTGTCATAACCGGTGTAATAAATGGGTTCGGTACCGGCAAGGGCAATCATTTCTTCCCGGGTGTAAGTTTTGACCAGAGCGGGGGTCCCATCCTCACCGGTCTTGGTATAAATGGAAAGCGGCATGTAAGAAACATCAAGACCGATGGTCACGGCGCTCTCCGGCATAATAAAGGTGTAAACGCCGCCGCTAATCGTATTGTATCCGCCCGAGGTGGTGGAAAAGGTTGATGAGGGAACCGTCCCGTTTCCGGCATCCCTGACGGTGATGCCTTCAAGGCTGGCCGTTATGGCGTCTGCCATGCGGGTTACCGTCACGGTCACGGTCGAACCGGCGATAATCTCATTCTCGTTCAAGCCGGAGGAGGCCACATCGACGGTCCAGATGGGATCGATACCGGGAGCGACGGTGAAAACATAGGGATCGCCGCCTGCAACGACGTTTTCAAAGAGCACCGTGACGCTGACCGCGCTGGAGCCCATGGTGAAGGTGTAGGACGCGTTTTCTGTTACCGTGGTCACGGGATAAACGATGCTGTTGGCGTCAATGGCGGTAACGCTCTGCACCCGCTTGCCGGTTTCTAGATCTGAGATGGTGATGGTTACAGTCTCGCCCGGCTCCGCTTCGGCTGCAGATGCGGATACGGTTGCCGCCGCGCTGTCGAAGTTGAGCGTAATGGCGTGAGCGGCCGGCCCGGGGCTCGACCCGTTCTGCCAGGCCAGCACCGGATATCCGCCGTTGCAGCCGTTGCTGTCATAGGCGAAGGCAGCGCCCAGAGCGGCGGGCATGGCCGGCGCTTTCAGTTCCTCTTCGGTCTTGACCGTCGTGGTGCCGCTGTCTCCCGCTCCGGAAAGCGCGGTGGCGTTGAGGTAATAGCAGTTGACAGGGCTGACCGACTGGCTGCCGACAATATTGCCGCTGGTGCCGATGGTAGACGCGCCGGACACCCGCCCGATACTGTAGCAGTTTGTGATTGTGGCGGTGCTGTTCTGTGTTTCGCCTGCAATGCCGGCAAAACGGGTGGGTACGTTGCCGGAAGTCGCCGTGGAGACAATGTTGCCCGTGTTGTAGCAATCCACAACGGGGCCGCAGCTCTTGCCCGCGATGCCGCCCGCATAGGTCTTGCCGGAAGAAGTGCCGGTGACGGTTCCGGTGTTGCAGCAGGCGCTGATGGTAACATAAGAGGCGAACTGGCCGCCCACGATGCCGCCGGCATACTGATACGCCTTGATTTCAGCGGCGTTGAAGCAATTGGAAATGGTCGCGTAGTCTCCCGTTAGATCAAAGATGCCCACGATGCCGCCGACCCGGCCACCCTGATTGCAATTGGGCGCCGTGACCGTGCCGTAGTTGGCGCAGCCTGCAATGGTTACGGGAGCGCTCGCCGTGCCGGTTCCCATGCCGACTACACCGCCCGCATGGCCAATCCTGTTGGTTCCGCTGCCGCCCGGGCTGGCGCCGCCGGAGGCGTAAATGACCGCGCGGTTCACAGCGTTTTCAATGGTGCCGCCGTTTACAAAGCCCGCGATGCCGCCCACATACTGCACGCCGGCGACTACGCCGGAAACCGTGATGTTTTTGACGTCGCCGCCCTGCCCAACGTATCCGAAGAGTCCCTGATAGGAAGCGGTCATATCGGTATAAAGGCCGCTGACGGTATGGCCCTTGCCGTCAAAGGCGCCCCTGAACTGGTTTGTGCTGGTGCCGATGGGCGTCCAGATCTCGGCCTCCGCAGAAACGGTAGGCACGGTGAAAGTGCCGGAATAATCCGGGAGGCCGTCCTGGAAATACTCATCCGCCGTGGTATAGAGGCCGTCACCGTCCAGCGCGATGTCGCCGCCGAGAATGACGGTCCTGCCTTCAAAGGTATCGCCTCCGTTCACAGCCGCCGCAAAGGCGAGAAGTTCTTCCCTGGTGTTGATGGTAAGAGACGACGGAAGAGCCTCGAAAGTAGCGGTTACGGTTACATCAGCCGCCGGGAGAACGAAGCTGTACACGCCGTCTGTGGCGGTTATTTCGGTGTGGGTCTCGCCGCCGTCCGCCGTGTATTTGAGGCTGCCCGCCACCAGCTGCTTGCCGCTGTCCGGTGTCACAAACACGGTGATGGTATCACCCGCGCTACCGCTGGCCGGATTCACCGCAATGCTCCCGCCGGTTATGGCGCTGTCCACGGTCACGCTGTAGGTCGCGTCCGTGACCGAAACCTCTGCACCCGCGGCGCCGCCCGATGGACCTTCCGCCGCCAAAGCGGCGGTGGGAAGCATGGTGCAAAGCATGGCTAAAATCATCAGGCAGGCCAGCAAACGGCTGCGTCTTTTTCTGATCATATCCTTGCTCCTTTCCTCTCGTTTTCCTGTTTTTGCTTCATTTTGGGGCTATTTTTCCCTTTTATCTCCTCCCGGTGCATGCTCCGCTATGGACCTCCCTGCCAATCATAAGAAGAATGGCGTTTCCAGCCGGTCATGTCCCGGGGGCGCCTTTTGTCGCCCCCAGGACATGGGTATTGTAATTGGCGGAAGCATGATTGCCAATTACGGTTTTTGTTCCTTCTTGCGCGGAGTTTTTATAAAGCTGGCGCCATAGTTGCCATTACCCGCCTCACCTCATATCGCTCTTTATCAAAACGCTGGTTAAACCGTCCCCACCGCCTTCCAAAGTTAACTGAAAGCCGACCAAAGAGGGGCGGGAAAAAGGCGCAGGATTGTAGCAGCTCGCACCTCCTATTTCCTACTGCAGCAAGGTCGGGTTATGGTCCACGTCGTTGGTTAAGTCGTCCACAATGAATACTTTGACCATATCCCCGGCCTGTACGTTGAAGCCGGATTGGGCCTGTCCGACAAGGTCAAAATCCGCCCTGGTGACGTTAAGGCTAAGCTGGACGCCGTTGCGCAGATGGGTAAAGACCACGGCTTCCTTCCCTGCGTGGGCTATGACCGGAGTGAGCTGGGCGCCGAAATATTTCAGGCCGCTGACGCCGGTCTTGACGGTCATGGTACTGATCCCGCCTGTCTCGCCCGCTTCGTAAACCGACTCGTCCACCACGGGGTCAACCGTGTACTTGGGGTTGTCTCCGGGGGTGGTCGCCTCATTATTTATCGTCTGGGTTACCGTGGCGTCGGCGTAGCCGCCGGCGGTGACTGTGACGGTGTAGTCGCCGGCCGAGGCAAACACAGCGGCGTCAATACTGATGGCGCCCGCGTTTACCGTGTACTGCCCGCCGGTCAGCGCGCTTCCGTTGACCGTGATCCCGCTGACGGCGCTACGCCAGGCCGCGTCGTCGGTGAAAGTGATCTCCACCGCCCGGCCCACGCTGTTGTCCGTGGTATCGGCGCTCAACACCGGAGGCGTTTGCTCCTCCGGCGGGTTGCTAAACTGGAGGGGCAGCTCGAATTGCCCGTCAGCGCCGGTATCGTACTGGTTCAGGTAAGGCGAGTAGGTCACAGCCTGGATTTTATTCTGAAGCGGATAGAACTGATAGAGCCTCAGCCAGCCGTTGCCGCCGTTGGGTTGATCCTGGTAATCCGATAGGAGATTATAGACTGTATTGCCATTTAATCCGGTTGCGGTGTTGTTATATTGGCCGGAATAATGACCGCATAACACTGCTATTACATTACTGTGGAGTTTAACGACATTGTTCCAGACATCAAGACCGGCTACGCTTTGGGTATTTTGATAATTTCCGCTGGTATCGATGTATCCATGAGTGACGACAACGGCTTTACGATTGCTATATTGGGTCAGGACCGAATTGGCCCAGTCTGTTGCATCGGCTAGCAGCGAAGGCGCGCAAACCAGGTTTAAAACTATAAAGTCCTGTCCCATGGCGGAGAAAAGCTCATAATTGCTGGAATTGCTGGTGGAAGGATAATTTCCGCCGTACCAGGAATATTCGTTAAAGTCGGTGTAGGGGAAATAGGTATTATAATTAGTTAGGTCACTGGTCGCAAAAAACATATCATGGTTACCGGGGACTACCGAATAAGGAATACCTGCGGCCCGGATGATTGCCATTGAATCCCGGGCATTTTGCCATTGCGTGCTGTTGTTATAATCATTAACCATGTCCCCCAGGTGAGCCACAAAAACGATATTTTCGGACTGGGCGTTATCGGCTATCCATTGAGTTTGCTGATCAAATATTTCCGGATAACTTTCCGCATAAAATTGCGTATCCGGCAGCACGGCGATAGTGAAGTGATCCCAGGTCTGAGAACCGCCGTTATCCTTGATGAAAATGGCCTTGACCGAAATATTGGCAGTCACGTTAATGTCGGTTCTGGGATTATCAGCCGAGCCATCACTCCAATTTGCGAAGTGAAAACCGCTGTCCGGCACGGCAGTTACCTCTGATCCGCTGGCGCCGGAAGCTACTGTTTGCGATGAATTACCGCTGATGGAACCATGGGCGCCGGCAGTGTAGGTCAGGATGTAAGTATCATTGGAAAAGCTCACTACTACCGTATGATTGGCATTTATATTATTGATCGTATAAGTATTGTTGCTGACTGAGCTTAACACATCAATACCATTATCCGTAATGGAGGCCAGGTGATAACCGCCGGCCGGGCTGATGGTAATGGTGGAGGACCCATTATTACTAACTGTCGCCGGGTCTGCGGTCACAGTCCCGTTGCCGCCGCTCACCGAGGCTGAGACAGTGTAATATGCTACCGGCGACGGCAGGTTGTTCAAGTCGACAATGAAATTCGGGATTTGCTGCCACCCAAGAATGGGATAGCTGTCCGGCAATGCGTAGCCGAAGCCGTATGATCCGTTGGGATTATCCAAATCCGCACTGCCAAGGTAATTTGGGACGATATAGCCGCTAAAGGTACCTGATCTGTTGCTCCCCGTCATTTCCGTCTTTCCCTGCAGCTCCGGTATGGTGATCGAAGAAACATTGGTTTGGGTACCCCAGGTATCGTCTAGATTGGGCTGGGTCATGTCACTGTTGGTCTCAACATAAAAGCAATTCGTGATATGCACCGCCTGGTTGTAATCAGCAGAAGCCCACAGCCACCGGTCGTAGCCGACGGCATAGCCGGTAAAGCAAGCGGTGCTGTAGCAGTTGGACATGGAGGCGACGGGATAGATAGGGGGCGTACCGGTGAGAATGCCGGTGATGCCGGCCAGGTAGTGCCCGTTGTTGGTTTCCAGGTTACCCTGGTTATAGCAGTTGGTGATGTAGCCTGCGCAATAGCCCACGATGCCTCCAGTAAAAATCTTTTTCGTGCTATACACGGATTTGATGCAGCCTGTATTGAAGCACTGGTCAACGACCACACCGCCGTCACTCAAGCAGTACACAGCGCCTGCAATGCCGCCTATTCTGCCCCGGGCGGTGACGTCTCCGGTGTTGGAGCAGTACCGGACATACAAAGCAGGGCTGCTGTTGGTATTCGCCACTACACCCGCGATGCCGCCGGCCTGGGAAGCGGTGCAGGCGGTGGGGTCAGCGACAGACACGGTCATGGAGCTGTGCAGGTTGTAGAGACTGCCGGTCGTGTAGCCGACCACAGATCCAATCGCACTGGTGTAGTTGTCGCCCATGTCCAGCGACCCGGCTACGTTCAGGTTGGCAATGGTTCCGCCGTTGACATAGCCGAATAAGCCGTAAGCGCCGGTTCCGGCGGCAGGATTGGAAATGTTGATGCCGCTGATGGTGTGGTTGCAGCCGTCAAAAACACCGCCAAAGTAGAGGCCGGTAGGAACGCCCCCCTCGCTGGCAGTGAGGGGGCAGTGGCCGCCAATCGGGGTCCAGGCATAGCCGGCAAGGTTGATGTCGTCACCCAATTTAAAGAAGGACCCGCCATATGATGTTCCGCTGTTGACGTTGTCAGCCAATCCTTTTAACTGGGCGGCGGTGCTGATGACATAAGGGTCGCCCGATGTGCCGCCGCCGGTCCAGTCGGCGCTGGAACTGGCGCCGTTCCAGGCGCTTACCGCAAACGCGGGGCTTGGATTGAAAGCAGCCAATACGCTTACCAACATGGCCACCAACACTATGCCGCTGAAAATATGTCTGGCTGCGGTATTAAAACCACATTTCAGGCAAAACACTTATCTCACTCCTTTTTTAGGCTATGGGAGATGTAATTAATAGGTCATCTTAATATGGAAAGAATGGCTTCCGTTTTTTTTCCGAATGATCAGGTTTTGCAAATCACTGAGGGACAAGGTGGCTACGGTAGTGACATTCCTATTGTCATTAACCATGCCTCCTTGCATATTTACCGTTGTGGAAAGCAGCGTGCGATTAAAACCTCACCCGCTTGCTAGTGTTCAGCATCAACTGGCGCTGCATAATCAGGATGATGCCTAAACGAAATCAACGAATGACATGGCTTATACCACAGTGAAAAGTATCGTATACCTTACAAAGGGAAGAAGCCAATCAAGGCATATCGATAATTATCATTACTGCGTTTGGCTGGAGCGATTAGAGGCAGGTGGTTTTGAAATGTCTACCTGAGACGCAAATACGGAACAAACATCACCTCATTCTTAAAGACTTCTTGAGACCCGGCTGATTCGCCGGCCCCGGAGCCCTGCGTGCCGGTTATAATAACCTTACCCGGCCACCGGCTGACAATTTCCGATAAATACTTGTCCGTGGCGCTGATTGACTGCATCGTTTCCCGGGCCAACGGGCCATAACGCTGCCCGGCGTCGTCAATACCATGAAAGCGAACCGTCAGTAAATCATAACCCTGCTCCAGGGTGTCGAGGGTCGCCTCAAACAGTTCATCATCAGCGCTGCCGTCAGCGTTTTTGTCATGAATGGAAACCGGCTGTATTTCGGTATCCAACCCATTTTCAGCAGCATCCAGGAAAACTGCTTTTTTGTTTAACATATTCACCTCCGCATAAATCGAAGGCGCCTTCAGTTCCCTGTCCTGGTCTGTAATAACGCCGTTTTCTTGCGGCGCCTTACCGGTCAGCAGGGCGGCCAGGCCGACATTGTTTTCCACCGGATAGACACCCCATGCCTGCACGGCTTTACCGGCATTCTTGAGGAAAGGCGCATAACCGTTTGCGAAGGCATAGCTATATTGCTGGTAAGTGAGTCCGTCCAGCACTACCATCAGCAGCTTATCACCGCTTTCCAGATAATGCTGGGCATCATAGTAGGCGTCAGTGATGCTGGTTGCGGGGGGATGAACGATGACTCCCTTCACTTTTTCCAGCTTGGTGCGGGTATCGGGCTGCAGGTAATTGATATAATTATCCCTTACTTCAAAATACCCGCCGTCATCCACCAGGCGGTATTCTCCTTTTTCATCCATGACCAGGAGCGTGTCGCCGTCTTGCAGCGGCGTCAGGTCGCTTATTCTAAAAACCCGGCGTCTGGTAAAGACCTGCGCTTCATAATCTTTGCCGCCGTTTTGCACGACAGCTTTTCCCTCAGCGTAGGGGTACAAGGTTAACGGCCCGGCTAACAGCTGCCCCGGGGTAATCTGAACGAGATCGGTATCCGGGTTAATCACATTGAAGGCGAAATACTTGCTGCCGCCGTCCGACACCACCACAATCTCGGTGAGAAACTTGACATTGCTGCTGTTGGGGTGAGCGAGATTGACCGCCTCCCAGCCGTTCTTAGCGGTGAAGGCGATATAGCAGTCATCAATGTCGGCAGCCTTGATGGCCGAGGTAAAACCATCAAGGCCGACTAAATACAATTGCCCGGCATTAGCCAGCGGACTGGCTTTGGTGATAATGTCGGCCAGTTTAACAGCTTGATACCTGGTCCCCTGACAGGTTACCTTTTCCAGCTTCCCCAGCCTTTCCGGGTCTTGCAGGTTTAAAACATTGGCAACATCGCCGGTCACCTTCAGGGGCGGGATATGTGCAGGGTTCCGGAAAGCAACCCCCATAACCGCTCCTCCCACCAGCAGCCCCAGCAAACCCAAGCAGACACTTAAAAACCAGCTTTTATTATGCACAAGCGCGTAACCCCTTTCTCGCCTTTTGCCCGGCACTCTCTGACCGCAGGTGGTTACGGCAGGACTTCTATAGAGAGCAAGTCATCCACATTTTTCTTGCCGGACGGCCCCGTGCAGGTGAAAGCCAGGGCGCCCCGGGCGTTCTGGTAGATCAGACCGCCGCTGCCCAGATCGGTGATCGTCAACACAATGCTCTTGCCGTCGGCGCTGGTAAATTGATATTTGCTGCCTCCGGTCAGGCCTGTTTGTTTGAAAATTTGTGAGAAAGCGATGCCCTCCGTGCCTTCTTCTGTCTGTTTAGGAATACAAGCGGCGCCTTCCGTATAGTCAAAGATAGCTGTCTGACCGTAGATGACATAGAGCAGGCCCCGGATATGCATACCTTGGGGAAACTGCGGCGCTAAAAATTTGGGGGCTTCCTTGCCGGTTATTTTAATAAAAGCCGACAGGAAATTGGCTTTGGTCTCGTTTTTCTGCAGCCCGTCGCTGGCTTTCAGGAAAACATTGGCCACGCTGCTGTCGTTGATATCTGCATATTTTGTAACAAGGTCGATGGTTTTAATGGCCTTGTCCACACTGTCGAAATACTCATAGTCCTGCTGGGGTAAGTTTTGGACTGCCGTCTCCAGGAACACCACTTTATTGGGCGGCTCCTGGTCACCGCCTGTTTCAAAGTCCATGCGGATCATGTTTCTGACCCAGTACATGGCCCGCTCGCCAGGAATGACGACGCGTACAGGCTGCATGTCATCTTCAAGCGGTTTGCCGTCACTTATGTAGGAAAGGATAATCTGACGGTTGGCCAGGACATCGGACGGCACGGCAATGGAATACTGGTCTTTGGCCGTAAAGCGGATACGGCTGAAATCCTTTTGGGATTTTCCGTATTGCTGCAGAAAAGTATCAAGCAACGGGCCGGTGGCATCGACACTAACTTTTTCCCCGTTGGAGCGTGCGGCTTCAGCATGCCTGGTCACCGTCGACAGTTTTTTCAAATCTCCCAGGGTTATTTCAAAGTCCTGCTCCTGCAGACCGTGCACAACAATCTTCTCTTCGTCAAACGGGCCGGGCTCTGCCGCGCTACGCTGCGCCTTGCTGCCGCATGCGGCGGCAGTCGCCAAAAGCAACAGCAACGCCAGAAACAATAACAGAACTTTGCAAATATTTTTCATTTACAATTCTCCCTATCGCTTACTGCAACTCCATGCCCACAAGCCATCTGGTAAAGCGCTGTCCATAATCGTCATTGCAAATAATGATACGCATGCTGCCGTCCTCACCTATCTTTGTCTTCAACGGTTTACCATGATCGGCATAGGCGATATAAACGTTATCCGGCTGCAGGACTTCAGACATATCTACTCCCGATGTGTAATTGTCCACGCCTTTGGTAATGATTTTTTTGTATTTTTGGGTTAGCCCCGGATCTATGCTGTTCAAAACAGCCAACACCGGTACGCAGGTAAATTCGTTCTCGGAGTTGCCCTGAGAAGAATTAACCGTCATTTTCTTTTCTACTGCCGGCAATTTCTGGAGATCGGCGATTGTAAAGCGTCCTAATATGGTATCGCCGGCTTTAATTATTACTGTCCCTTCCTCGAGACCGGTCTGATCGCGGTTTAAAAACGAGAATACAGCAATAATCAAAGCCAGTAATGCAATTACCGTAATGAGTATTTTTTTAAAACTAAAGAAACCGCCTTTTCCCACACTTGCTTCAACCATCTATGGCCTCCTGGATTATCAATTAGGCGGGAGCAGGTTTGAATTCATGCAACCCGTCGCATTAACAACGGACTGTTGCGCGAATGGATTCGCACCTGCATCGGCCGTCTCAACAGAAGCAGGAACATATTTTCAGACGTACTCCAACGCATTCGATATTGCCGTAACAGCCTCCGCTCTGGTTGCGTGAACTTGGGGTTGGAAGGTATTGTCCGAGTATCCTGTCATTACGCCGCTATTGGTCAAAGTTGCCACCGCGTCCCTGGCCCAGTCGGAAATGCTGTCGCCGTCCTTAAACTGTACTTCTTCCTTTCCTGTCTCAAGATTAATTGCCCTGACGAGCATCACTGCCATCTGCTCGCGTGTAATCAGTTCATCAGGCCTAAAGGTATCGTCGTCGTACCCGCTGACAATTCCATATGAGGCGGCGCTAGTGATGTACTCCTGTGCCCAATGTTCCTTTGTATCGGCAAAATTCTTACCACTCTGGAGCGTCATCCCTTGTGATTTGATGAGGGCTTTCATCAGGATCGTGGCAAACTCTGCTCTGGTAATGGTGCTGTCAGGTTTGAAGGACCCGTCGTTATAGCCGTTGACTGCTCCAAGGGCTACCATCTTCTCGATGGTCTTTTCCGCCCAGTGGCCGCTGACGTCGCTAAAAGCCGACTGTGGGTCCTGGACAGCCGGGTTTTGGACAGCAGCCGGGTTCTGGACAACCGGGTTTTGGACAACCGTACCTTTATTGGCGGTAAACACTGCGTATTTGGTAAAATGGTCGACAGTTACCTTGATGGTGTTGCCTGAGAGGCTGCCACCCAGATTAACCCATTTGGAGGACGTCTCATCGTAATAAAAAACCGAGGGGGTCTCTCCTGTTTTTAACGAAGTAGAATTAATGGCAAAAGTAAGCGTAACCGGTTTTGCAAAGCTGTAATTTTTATTGTCCCCCACGGTAAATTCAAAAACAGAGCCTTGCAGCGAGAAGCCATCCGGCGGGTCCGGCGGACTGCTAATCTTTTGGATGGCGACACTTAATTTGGTTGTACCTTTTAATGCTCCGGCAGGTATGCTGACCGAAACATCGCTACCCAGACTGACCGTGCCGCCGGTGGCCGGACTGATGTCACTTTTTCCAGTTGTACTGTTAACCTGCGGAGAAATATTAGCTCCGCTGCCGGAGCCCACCGTTACCTCACAGGTGGCGGTAAACCCTCCGTCCACAGTGGTGGCGGTGATGGTGGCAGTGCCGGAGGAAACGGCCTTCACCAGGCCTTTGTCGCTGACTGTGGCTACTGCGGTATTACTGGAGCTCCATGTTACGCCTTTTTCTGTGGCGGAGCTGGGCGTAACAGTTGCCGTCAGTTGGCTGGTGGAGCCGACGCTGATCGTATCAGTGGTCTTGTCGATGGAAACACCGGTAACCGGTGTACCATTTAGGGTTACATCAATCTGGTACACCCATTTGGCTGCATTTGGAGCGGTTATTGTTGCCGGATCGTCAGCAAGCTGGCCAAGCATCAGTCTGTACTTGGTGGATTTGTCCTGCTTGCCGAAGTCCGGGCTCATGGCCCCTCGTACCCAATTATCTGATATGGAGATCATCGGGTAGACCCGCACAGCGTTATAGACGGCCCGGGCAGTTGTGTCGTTGCCGCTTGCATCGCTAAAATTTTGAGTTTCCGGGTTCCAGGCCTGCATGATGTTCGGATAATAGTAGCGGGGCGCAAACAAGAAATCCTTAGTAAAAGTTTTATAAGGCCCACTTGGAACATCAGTTGCATAAAACGCAAATGTTTTTACCTTGTTGGAATCAATACCGGCTTTCGAAAGGAGATCGGTCAGCGGTACTCCCGTTGCCGCATCCATAACCGGCGACGGCAGGCTGTCCATATAGGAGTAACTCACTTTTTTTGCGTTCGCAAAGTCACTGTCCGTGAAGACTTTCACCGGAGTAAAAGTCCCGCCGGAATAGCCTACCCTGAACGTGAGCGAAGTCGCCGCATCGCTGTCATGAAAGGGATCGGCGAGGGCCGTACCGGCTTGCGCGACCCATAACAGGCTGAACAGCGTAAACGACATCAAACACGAAACGATCTTCCGTGCTTTGCTTTTAAAAAATTTTCTCAAATGCATTTCTTTTCTCCCTTCTGTGTGATCAGAATGACACATCATAGTTGCACTGCTGCATCTGCTTCTCTTATGTATTCCAGTATGCCTTGCCCGGTCGAGCAGCCGCCTTAAAATAGCAGAGTCTGAAAAAACGGAGTCTCCCGGCAGTGCCGTGCAACGTTATCCAACGATTGTGCTCCGATAATGATACGAGTGTTGACAGATACCACTGCAGCGCTTGCCCAATGGTGTACAAAACGATACCCGGCGCATATCTCCAATACATGCTGCAACCGCATGCTTTATTACTGGTTGGTTAGCATAAACAGCTGCCCCGTATTGGGATCTTTGTAGACTGTGCCCATCTTTTCGTAAAGCTTGCCCTGCTCCTGTGTTTCGATTAGATTGCTTCTTACTTCTTGGTCTTGTGTCACCTCCTGTCCACGATTCAGGTCGACACGCTCTCCTAGTTGTTCCAGATCGACATTCCAGTGAATAACCAGAGCGAGCATCAGCCCACAGGCAAACACCAGCATGGCATCCACGATGTTGATGGCGCCCTCAAGAGGACTGACTTCTTCAGGCGTCCTGAGCCGACTTCTTCTCAATCCCCCGTCCACGTGCAAACACCTCCAACAAGCTTTCCATCAATGACTCGAGTGAACTCAAATAATCCTCATACCACCTTTTACGCAGTCGTGAGACAGCAAAGGCGATGCCGGCAGCCGCCAGTCCGGTTACCGTAGCGTCAAAGGCCGTGAGCAGAGAATCCGCCAGTGTCTTGGTGTCGCCCTGGCCCATGGCAATCATGCCCGGCCCCAGTGGAATCAGGGTGGCCATCAAACCCAACATGGGCCCCAGTCGCGCCACCAGGTCAGTCCTGGCAGTGATCCTGGCATAATGCAGCTCCTCTCCGGCAAGCAACCTGCGGGCTACGGCCTGCAGGGAGGCGGCGGGCAAACTGCTGTGTCTGATCAGCTCACCGAGAGCCGCTTTTTGACGACGCAACAACCGGCTATTAACAATCTCTTCCATGATCTCTTCGCTGTCTTTCCTCTGCAAAGAGTCAACCAATTCCGGTACATTGACCTTCCCCCTGCGTTGTTCTGTGATGGCTTCTGCCAGCAGGCCGCCCAACTCGACCACCGTCAAAGCCAGCAACAGCAGCAGGACAACAATAGTAGGCGTCAGTAAACCTGACGAAATCATATGCATGGTATCTCTCAGCGAAATAAAAATTGATTCTAGCACCTTTTTTTATATCTCCTTTGCATATTCTGCGTATCTCCTGCCGGCGCCTAAAAGGAAAAGGCACAGGAAGATCATTGCCGCATAAATGTCCAGATTATTTTGCTCCTTCTGCTTCTGCAGGGGCACGGCATCGGCCGACATCTCGTATACTCTCCAGGGCTGGCTGCCTGCCCGGCTGGAGTTGACGCCGGCGACTGATTCTGTCTTTTCTGTAAGATATTGCTGCCGGGACAAAGCCCCCTGTGACCCGTCCTTTTCAGGCCCGGCGCTGGTGGGTACAATAGTCTGAGCACCGGCATCCTGGTTTGGATCATTTACTATGCAGGTAGCTGTCATATTTCCGACTACAGTGCTTACAGTGATAGTGGCCGTGCCCTGGCCGACAACCGTTACCAGCCCATTGTTATCAACCGTAGCCACACTGGTGTCGCTGGAACTCCAGGTCACGCTCTTGTCCGTGGCGTCGTCCGGACCCACGGTCGCTGTCAACTGGACTGTGCTGCCAACTTTGAGATTGACCATGCCCTGATCGAGGGTAACCCCACTGGGTGGTGTCCCGCCCAACATCACTTCGATGGCATGCACCCATTTGACAGAACGGAAGGCAGTACGTGTATTGGTATCATCCTGGCCAAACAGCAATCTAAACCTGGTTGAAGTGTCATTAACACTAAAATCCGGAGCGGTGGCAAACCGTTGCCAGTTGTCCCGGGTGGCAATGATTGGCGCTACCCGGATTGCCCCATATACTGCTCCGGGTATAGACGAATGCGTATCACTATCCCAATGTGTCGGCAAATTCGGATAATAGTAACGGGCTGTGTCCAACAGGTAAGATTTGGGTAAACATTGATACCATCCCACTTTAGTATCTGTCGCGTAAAAATAGAAGGCCTCTACTGAATTGACATCGATACCGGCATCCGCCAGCAGATCGGTCAGTTTGATCCCCTTGGCCGAATCTATAACCACCGCCGGCATGTTGTCGATGAAAGTATAGGCTTGCTGTACCTGCGGCATTGCGTCCAAATCGCTGGCCGTGTAGACCTTTTTTGTGTAGTAGGGCCCTCCGAAATACCCAACCTTAATCGTCAGCGTGTCAGCCGGCACTCCTATACTACCGGAGTCGGCGCTTGCCGTACCCGGCTTAGCCATCCACAGCAGACTCAACAACAGGGTCGACATCACCACAAGGACAACAGCTTTTTGTGACACGTATTTGAACTTCAACCCTTTCAACCGCACAACTCTTCACTCCATCGTTTTCAGATAGGCGCCGGATAGCAGCAGTCGCACTGCCATTGCCTCAGCAGCAAGGGAAGCTCCATATTCCGAGGAGGTAATCTTAATGCGCAGTCCTTAACTACAGGGCCATTCCCAGCCCGACAACATAGCAGTTCGCTTTGTTCCATCAGGTTTTAGGAATGTATAATTCAGTCAATTGGTCAGCTATCGGCTTTAATAGCGCAACTTAACGCAATGAAACGAAAACAATTATATTCATAAAAAACAAACATAAAGAAACGCCACATTAACTATCGTGACCTAAAAAACAACAGAACTGATCATAAATAAACATAACAACACATAAATAATAATCCCAACTTAAAGATAAGTCAATAAGCTGGATGGTATTACTTTCCGCATAGGATTACATATATTAACATTATTTAATTTATTTCCTATTTGGTTTAATAACCTATGCATTTGTATAAAACCAAACTGGAATATTCCAATTATTGTATAAAATACAACACCCTCCGGTGCTCACCGGAGGGTGTTGTATTTTAATGTATTCAAAAGTGTTGCGTTGGGAAAAGCAGCCTTAGTTTAGATAACCGCCATAAAGAACCATATAATCATAACTGCTTCAATTGCCAGTTTTAGAACGGCGCCTCCCAGGAACCCAATCAGGGTACCAAACCCCACTTCCAAGGCTTTATCAAGAGGACTTCTCCGGTATAATTCACCCGCTACCGCGCCAATAAATGGTCCAAAGATAAGTCCAAAGGGTCCCAGCACGAGGATTCCCAGGATCCCCCCCAAAATACTGCCCCAAACCGCTTCTCTTGAGCCGCCATAGCGCCTCACCCCCCAGATACTTGCCAGGTAGTCAATGAAAAATATCAGTAGTACCGCCAGTCCCTGACCAATAAAAAATACCAGGGGGAGATTCTGGAATTTTACAAAGAAACCATAAATTAGCATACCCAGCCAGATCAAGGGCGCCCCGGGCAGCGCCGGGAGAATTGTTCCCAGTACCCCAATGGTAAAGAAAACTACCGCCAAAATCATGCCTGCAACAGACACTGAAACAACCTCCCATTATTGTTTTTACTTATATTATACGACAATATAGTGAGACCTCATAACAGTCTTTTTAGCATATTATAATTCTTGGCGGAATAATATGTCACCTTAACGATAGTAATGTTTTGCTTGTTATCGGCCATAATATCTGCACAGATATTAAACAAAACGGAGGGTGTTATGCATCGGGTAAAAAGACCTTCGCCAGAGGCAAAAAGTTTTGGTTTCAGCCAGGTACACTACCGTACCACCCATGATCTACCGGGGGATGAACCCAAGGCCAAAACCATTAAACGGGAGCAAGCCGGAATAAACTTTCAGTTGAATGCCGCCGGCGGGCCGCTGGGAGAAGAGTTTAAAGATAAGACTTAATTGAATACTCATATTTATTTCAAAAAATAAGACCTGCGGCTTGATGCTGCCGCGGGTCCCCCGATCTTTGAATCAGATTACATCGTTTGTCGGATCAATACGCATGCTGTTTCGCCTGCGAATAACGCCTTCCACTCTTCCCGCAGCCTTCTTAACATAATCTCCCGGGCAATTAACTTGCTGGCCCTGACAGTGCTTGCTAATCTTGGTCAAAGCCAGAAATGCCAGCGCGGCAGCTCCAAAACCGGCAATCGTACGGTAAGAGAACACAAACCCCGCCCCCTTTATAATAACAGTAATAGTATTGTTACCGGAGCGCCGCTGTATAATACGAAAAAAACATTTTAAATTCTTATTTTACCTTTACGGCAAGCAACAGCTGTCTGCCCGCCAGTTCATGCAGGACCACTTCACCGAAACCGGCCTCAGCAAGCCAGGTGGAGTATTGTTCAAAGCTCCAGACGCCGCCTTCGGGAGTGTTGGCCAGCATATTCACACCAAAGACGGCGGCTTGGGGCCCGGTCCCGCGGATAAAATCAATAATGGCCGCCTTCCCGCCTATAGGCAGTACATTTGCCGCTTTCTTAAAGAGTCCCTTGTTGCCGCTCTCTCCTACAATATGGCAGATATTGCCCATGAAGACCAGATCATAGGGACCCTGGGGCAGGCCCAGGTTAAAATCCCCGGGCAGCATTTCAATGTTCTCGTTCTCCTTCAAGAAACTCGACATGTAATCAACTACCGGGGGCAGGTCCAGAATAGTCACCTGTGCGCCCAGCGCGGCAAAAGCCCGGGCGTAGGTAAGGGGGCCGCCGCCGATATCCAGAACCCTCGCTCCCTTTTTGTACCCTGCAAGGCAGAACCCGGCTATTTCAGCCGAACCCTGGAGGGCGCTGCGAGCCATAGAAGCCAGGAAGAAAGGCAAATCCGGAGTTTCCTTCTCCTTGGGGTATGGGATACCCGTGCGAATGATATCAGGGAGATGAATCCAGGCCTTAATAATATTGTACCTGTGCATAAAGGCAAAGCCCGTATAATTTGGCGCATTCTCGTCATAAAACATGCTTGCGGACTGATCGTCCAACCGCAACCTGCCGTTTTCCCGTACCAGGTAGCCCAATTCCGCCAGGGCTTCAGTAACCATCCAAACGGCCCGCGCATTACAGTTTAGTTCTCGCGCCAGGTCTTCCACAGTCATCGGCTTACCGTGCAGGGCTTCAACAATACCGGTTTTCACCGCCGCTCCTAAAATCAGCAACTCCTGCGGCACGGCAAATAAAGATTCATCGGGCATTCGTAACGCTCCTTTTAAATGCAATTTAAATCACATACTACCAATGAGATAAAAAATTCTGGCAATAGCAGCCAAACTCCTACATGTGGACAGAATACCCGTTATTTTTTTTGCTCTAGGGCAGCTGTACAGACGATTTGCCGCCCAAGTGGCGAGGTTGAATTTAACAGTAACATTTCATGCCATCATGTATAAATTGATAACGGAAAAAATTCTTGATCTTACAGGAGGTTGATTCAATGCTTCCAACTCCCACCAAATTTGCTCTGGTTTCAGGTACATCTGAAGGTTCTTCCAAGCTGAACGCTTTTGACCACGCTTTGCTCAATGCCGGGGTGGGAAACTGCAACCTGTTGAAAGTGAGCAGCATTTTACCACCAGGAGCAAAACTGGTTGCCGACCTGAATATTCCCGCCGGGTCGCTGGTGCCAATCGCCTATGGCTCGCTCTGCCTTGACAGTCCGGGCGAATTAATAGCAGCCGCAGTTGGTGTGGGCATTGGGGACCCGGAGAGCTACGGTGTAATCATGGAATATTCAGGACGCGCCAGTAAGGATGAAGCCGAAGTACAAATTAAAAGGATGGTGGAAGAAGCTTTTGCCAAGCGCGGGCTTGCATTGTCTCAAATATTGGTACGGGCGGTTGAGCACAAGGTAGAAAACACCGGCTGCGCTTTTGCCGCTGTTGCGCTCTGGTATTAACCAGCGAGCTTCGGAAGGGCCATAGCTGTTTTAGGTTGAGATAAGTAACGGGTAATACCGGCGTAAATTGACCAGGCAACTTTGTCCTGGTAGATATGATCGGTCAGTAGTTTTTCTTCCTGGGGATTGCTGATAAATCCTATTTCTACAATTGCGCTGGGCATTTCAGCCATACGGTTGGCAAAATAATCTACCTGTTTGGCCTGCCGCCCGGGATTTACAGTGTAACGGTTCATTTCTTGCTGTATAGCTTCGGCCAGTTTCTTGCTTTCCACTTCACCAGGTTGGGAAAAGGTCTGTGCCCCTCCCTCACGGCGGTCTGGAAAGCTGTTGACATGGATGCTGATAAAAAGGTCGGCCTGCTTTTGGTTTGCCAGTTCAACCCTTCTGGTCAGGTCCTGCATTTTGGCCTTATATGAATTTTTTTGTTCCGGGTCACTCAAGTCCCGGTCGCTTTCTCTGGTGAGAAAAACCTGTGCCCCGGCCTGGCTAAGGATGCCGGCCAGTTTTTTGGAGACTTCGAGGACAATCTCTTTCTCCAAGGCGCCGCCCCCCCCGATTGCCCCCGGGTCGTCTCCCCCATGCCCAGGGTCAATAATAATTACCTTATTGGAAACCGCCCAGGTCAGGGCGGCGATATGATGCTTTTCAAAACGATCAATTGCGGCCCGGCAGCCGATGAGCATAAACACTGCCAAAGCCGCCAGGGCCAGCAAAGTTTTTCCTCGAAATATAAAAATTCGAACCGGAGAAGGCAACCCGGCCCCACCACCCTTCTTTTTTAGAAGGGTATGCCAGGCTGTATGAGAATATGTCCGGCCTTTATTTATATTGCCGCGAATACATAAGTAAAATTCCGGTAAAATAACATCATGACCTTAAAAGCAGAATGCAAACCCAGTAATACCCTGCCGGAAAGCATTGCTGAAACCCGGCTGAAATCAATTTACCTGCCTATCAAGAGCGAGCTGTCGCAGGTTGAGGAGGAAATTGCCGGCGCCTGTTCGGCTATAGGTCCGGCAGGAAGCGGCTCCTATTTACTGCGGGCGGGGGGCAAACGCATCCGAGCGGCCCTGGTCCTCCTATCTTCCCTGTACGGAAACGATCCCGCCCCTGAAGTAATCAGGCTTGCCGCGTCAGTTGAAATACTACACCTGGCCACCCTCGTCCATGATGATCTGATCGATTACTCCGACAGCCGGCGTGGAGCGCCAACTGTAAACAAGATCTGGGGCCGCAATGCCGCAATCCTGGCCGGAGATTACCTGTATGCGCTTTTTTTGGAACATGCGGCCGGTCTTGGCAAGCCCATTTTTTCCTCTATAGCTGTTTCCCTGCGAAATATGGTGAAAGCGGAGATACTTCAGCTGCAGCTTCTTTATAATTGTGACATAAGTGAAAGGGATTATGTGGCCCGTACTTATCTCAAAGCAGGCTCTTTCCTGTCCTGTTGCAGCCGGCTGGGGGCTGAGCTTGCCGGCGCGCCTGAAAAAGTGCGGCGCGCCCTGGAAAGATACGGCTGGTTTATGGGCATAGCATTTCAAATCAAGGATGATATTCTGGATTTCCTGGGTGATGAGACCAGCCTCGGCAAGCCGGTCGCACAGGATCTGAGGCAGGGAGTGCTAACCCTCCCGGTGATTCACGCCCTCAACAACAGCCCCGAGAGGCATCAGATCCGCACCCTGATCGAAAAGAAGGAATTGTCCGCCACCACCTTGCAATTCATTATCAGGGAACTTGAGAATTGCGGTTCGCTGTCATACTCGGCAAGAATACTTAAGCGTTACGCCCGCCTGGCCGGACGCGCTCTGGCGCCTCTGCCGGAAAATCAAGCACGGAACAGCCTTGAGGCTTTATTGGATTTTGTTATAACAAGGGAACTGTGAGTCATCCTATGACTGAATTCACCAGGCGCCTAATCAAACCAATGCTGCCAAAAGCTTTCGGTCTTTGGAAAATGTTCAGGCTGGTTCCGGTCTTGTCCTGGAGCGCCACTTCTTTTGCCCTGGGTATCGGGCCGGCCGTTAGTTTGAACACGTCCGCCCAAATCAACTGGTGTTATGTCACCCTGGTAGTATTCTCAGGTTTAGTCCTGCATGGGATCACCGCACACGCTTGCAATGACCTTGTAGACTGGCGTTCAGGTACCGACCGCGTGAGCCCGGGTATCTTATCAGGAGGCAGCGGTGTCATCAAAAATGGGCTTTTAAGTGAACGCCAGCTTATGTTTATCTGTCTGGCCGGCTTGCTGCTGCCCATTGCCGCCAGCCTGTATTTAAGCAGCCAGCGGGGCCCGCTGGTTTTTGTATTTCTCCTGGTAGGCGCCTGGTCCGGGTTGTCTTACACCCTGCCCCCGTTCAGGTTGTCCTACCGCCCGCTGCTGGGGGAATGGCTGTCTGCTTTTCCCACCATTCTTTGCTGCACAATCGGCTCCTTTTATATCCTGACCGGCCAGGTGACCATTGAGGTTGCAACAGCAGGCGTCATCCACGGTTTCTTTTCTCTGGGGTGGCTCATGCAGCACCACCTGCCGGACATGACCGCCGACCTGGGCGCGTCTCCCCCCAAGGTGACGACCCCGGCCTTTTTTAGCCGCAGGTGGGGTCCCGGCAGCGCCCGTCTGGCGCCGGCCAGTTATTGTACTCTGGCAGCCCTGACCGGCCTTTGGGCTGGCATATTTATCGACCCTGTATTTTTCATAGTTCTCCCCTTCGCCACCTTCTGCATTTACCTGTCTGCTGCTACCGATCCTCTAAACGTAGCTTCAATAACTGTACGCGAAAAAACGATGGTTTTGCTGACCTCCGGCCACGCGGCAATACTTGCCGTTCTGCTGGGACTCGGGTGGTGAGTCGCATCTTTTCATAAACGAAATAAAGCCCGCTAAGCCTTAGGCGCAAGCTGCACATGCCAGGTAAGCGGGCTTTATTTTTGACTAAATGTTGCTTGCTCTGCTCCCGGCAGAAATACTTAAGGTATTTGCCCTGCAGAGTCTCAAAAGTTGAGGAGTTTTTTGAAGCAATACAAGATATAGACGGCATTTTTCAAAAAAGGGAATTACCCTCAGCATACTGACATTGAAAAGCATAAGGATCTTAACTGGCCAGCCACCCGCCATCAACAACAATGGTCTGGCCGGTAATATAATCGGAAGCTCTGCTGGCCAGAAATACTACGGCGCCTGCCAGATCGTCCACTGTGCCAATTCTTCCCGCAGGGATCCGCTCTTCAATCCATTTGCGGTGGGCGGGATCCTGGAAAAAGGGCTCGGTCATGCTGGTACGAAAATAACCGGGGGCTATGGCGTTTACCTGGATATTGTGTTTGGCCAGTTCGATGGATAACGTTTTGGTGAACTGCAGTACGCCGCCTTTAGTTGCACAATACACGCTAGAGCCGGACAGGCCGATAAAACTGCCGAGAGAACCCTGGTTGATAATCTTCCCGCTTTTTTGTGCAATCATATACCTGACTGCTTCCTGGGCAACAAAGAACAAGCCTTTAAGATTTACGGCCATAATCCTGTCGTAGTGTTCCGGTGTGACATCCAGAATCTCCTCTGCAATTTCCACACCGGCGTTGTTGACAAGGATGTCGAGTCGGCCATAACGGTCCGTGATCCTTTTCAATACTTCCTTGATACTAGCCAGATCGGTTATATCGCACTGGACCGCATCGGCCAGGGCGCTTTCCTGCTTTATAATATCCATGGTCTGCCGGGCTGTCACCAGGTCTTTGTCCAGGCAAACCACGCTCGCGCCGGCGCCTGCCAGGGCCCTGGCATAACCCCTGCCCAGACCCTGCCCCGCGCCGGTTACAAGGGCTACCTTGCCGGTTAAATCAAATAGGCTTTTTACCATACTGCACCTGCTCCTGTCATAACCATAATCCATCATGAAAACATATGTTTGCTCAACGGGGCGATACCCTAAAAATTTGGGCGCAAATTCATTCGGCACAAATTAGAGCGTTATCAGAGCGTTATCCCACAAGCCCGGCGCCAGCGCGCCGTGTGCGATTGAAATGGCGCCCACATCGCTTAGTAAGTTTTCATGATACGAGGCGCCGCGATAGCGACTGTGGAACTACCCTAACAGAGTCACTCATCTAACCCATTGAAATCGAGTGTTATAAAATAATCATCTAGTGTCTCCGCTCTGCGAATGAGTTGCACATCCCCGTTTGGCCTTAACAAGAGCTCTGCTGACCTTAACTTCCCGTTATAATTAAATCCCATAGCATGTCCATGGGCGCCTGTATCATGGATGACAACAATATCTCCCTGCTTAATTTCCGGCAGCTTGCGGTCGATGGCGAACTTGTCATTGTTCTCACACAATGAACCGGTCACATCATAAACATGATCATAAGGCCAGTTTTCTTTCCCTAATACAGTGATGTGGTGGTATGCCCCATATATACCAGGACGCATTAGATTGGCCATACAGGCATCCAAACCAACATAATTCTTATAGATTTCCTTTTTATGAAGTACCGTACTGACTAAATAGCCAAAGGGTCCGGTAATAGCGCGGCCCAATTCCATGGTAACGCGGACTGGATCCAGACCGGCCCCTTTTATTTTTTCGTCATAAGCTCTTTTGATTTCCCTGGAAATAAGGTTTAAATCAACGCGCTTTTCCTCCGGCCGGTAGGGGATACCGATACCCCCGCCAAAATTGACAAATTCAATTCTTATACCGGTACTTTGGTAAATTTCCACCACTAGATCAAAGAGCATTTCTGCTGTGCCTATGAAACTATATGGGTCCAACTCGTTGGAAACCACCATGGTATGAAGGCCGAACCTCTTGACCCCTTTATCCCGTACGATTTGATAACCTTCCAGGATCTGTTTGCGGGTGAACCCGTATTTGGCTTCTTGAGGCAAACCGATGATTGCGTTGCCGCCACGCAAAGGGCCCGGATTATAACGGAAAGAAATCAATTCAGGCAAACCTGCATGCTGCTCAAGGTATTCGATGTGGCTGATATCGTCGAGGTTGATTATAGCGCCCAATTCTTTAGCCTTGCGGAACTCATGAGCGGGAGTGTTATTTGAGGAAAACATAATATTTTCACCGGTAATACCGGCTTTCTCTGCCAGTATTAACTCAGCCAGCGAACTGCAGTCCGCCCCCAACCCTTCTTCCTTAAGGATTTTTAAGATGTATGGATTAGGGGTAGCCTTCACGGCAAAGTATTCTTTAAAGCCTGGCGCCCAGGAAAATGCGGCTAACAACTCCCGGGCATTCTCCCGTATGGCCTGTTCATGATAAAGATGGAAAGGGGTGGGGTGTTTTTGGATAACCTGCTCAATCTCAGCTTTGGTAAACGGTAGTGATTTAGTCATTTAATGCCTCCTGATATAGCTTGATCATATTATACTAACCTTTAAGCTCTTTGGATTGATTTTTATTATACCTTAGCTGGAGAACATGTAAAATAAAATATGTCATATATTTAAGAAAAACGGAGTGTTTATGACGCCGGGGTTGGCAGCGTTGACCCCAAAAGGGCAATAAAGTTTTCGAAAAAACGGATAACTCTTCAATATTTTGTCCCACAAAAGGTTCAATGGACTCTACAGTGATTTTACCAGGCGCAACCGTTTCAGCGTTTTGCTTTGCGCCTATAAGAGACCGATCGGGCACCAAAAGGTAAACCCTAAATCCATCTTCAATATTTCGCTTGCATTTCTCATAAACGGCCGGCATAGGCGCCACAGTCACGTGAAACGCAGTGTCGCCGACCAGAAAATCCCCCGGTCGGCCTAACTGGCTGACGATTGCTTCCCGCATAAACCACTACGGGAACCGGCCAGGGAAAGGTCCTTGCAGGGGAATGAGGCTGTCGCCAATGTCACCGACGGCACCGAATCAGCCGGGATTTCATGCACGTCGCCCAGCATGAAGTGTTCACCGGCGTCATTGAACTGCGAATTGTTCCTCCAACGCTGACATTTCTCTTCCGCCATTGGTTGCCGTGCCAAAAATCCCCGTCAACAAAGATTGCCAATCGTTTTGAAGGCAACACGATGTCAGGCTTTCCCGATAAATCCTCAGGACATATTTTGAATTGATTTTCATTTACTGGTTGATAATGAAATTATGGCCATACACATGGTAACATTTTAGAACCCATATTGCAATAGTTTATTTATTATGGTAACATTATATTACACAGAGAGAAGGGAGTTTGGAGATCATGGGCGCACCCACTTTTGCCCAAATTGGTGCAAAAATCAGAGAAATCAGGGAGAGTAAAAATATTACCCAAAAACAATTAGCAGACGCCCTTCAAGTCACCAGGCCGGTTATAACAAAAATAGAGTCCGGCAACAAGGCGGTCAACGCAGTAGAACTGAAAATTATTGCAGATGCATTGGGCACTTCAATAGATGTATTTATGTCAGTACCAACGGAAGAAAGCCTGGTAGCACGCTTCAGGGCGAAAGGTGACAACGATACGGAATTCTTAGAGGCTGTTAACTTGGTTGAAGGGCTATTCCGTGATATTTTGGGTCAACTAAGAATCAGGAGGTCCTAGTATGGCTGGAAAATTTTCATCAGCGGAAAAGGAAAAGATTCTCCAGGATGCAAAATTACACGCGCGTCAGTACAGACGTGAGTTGGGCTTAGGAGATGAACCCATAGCCGATATTTTTGATTTGATCGAGCGACAGGGTATCATTCTGGTCCGATACCCAAGCCCCAGTGATAAACTCTCTGCAATGATAGCCAGGGAAGCCAATGAATATTTAATATTTATCAATTCCAAGATGTCTTTGGGGCATCAAATATTCTCCGCCGCCCATGAATTACACCACTATCGCTACGATAAAGATAACCTTCAGGTTATTGCCTGCAACCCACTGTCGGAATCAAGCGACCCGGCAGAACTGATGGCTGACTTTTTTGCCGGCGAGTTTTTAATGCCGGAAGAAACGGTACGGGCCACCTGGAACCGATTCGGTAAAATTGTACGTATTTTGCCCATACACGTAATAACTATGGCGTGCACTTTTAGGGTAAGCTTTACCGCTATGCTCTACAGGTTACTAAAATTAAAACTTATAACCGGACCTGTTTTTGGCAAACTGAAGAAACTCAGCAAACCTGAAAATGAGGAATTATTAACAAAATATTTTAATTATATATGCTCTGCAGAATTAATAAAGCCAACCCAGAAAGAGTTACCCAAAGCTTTTATCGAGGCGGCAAACTACAACTATGCGAACGGTCTGGTTAGTTATAAAAAAATTGAATCCTTATTAAATCCTTGGGATAAAAGACCTGAGGATATAGGTATTGAGTATAATTACGGCATTGACTAAAATAACCGCCGCCATTAGTGATGCCGATGTTCTGATAAAGCTTTGTAAAGCCGGGTATCTCAATATATTGGGTGATGTGTTTGAGTATCTTTACGTACCTGCCGTGGTTATCAGTGAAGTTGAAAGCTATACCACCCAAACAATTGGAGACAATACACAATGCAGTCAATCAAGTAGTTGACCGACCTATTGGAGTTCCATTTAAAAGATTAATGAAGAGAGCTGAACAAAGAATTTTAGAGGTTTTCAGTTAAAAGGGATATCCTTTAAAATCTCTGATGTAAAACCTATTCATGCCAGTGCTGGTTGGATAAAGTAAAGTCAGCCCTCCGACACCAGAAAGCTTGATTTCTCAATATGTAACGCCTATATAGGACTCTCAGCTTTATATGCAGCGTCTCAGCATTCCCGGGGTATGCCAGAGCAGCCAGCGGTAAAACTGCCGGTAACCGGTTTGTCCGAGCAAGATTTGGAGTGATTGTTCAAAGGGCTCCCGGCAGCTGAAGTACATGCCTAATAACGCTTTGGGAAAGTATTGAAACATCCTGGCAATAAATAAGGCGGCCTTGAGGTCCGACCCAAACTGTTGATAGCAGTTTCGCTCATACACTCCGAGATGCAGCCTGGTCAACGGCGCCCCCCTGGAAATAAGTGAGGCCGCTGTCGCGGCAGCCAGCCGTCCTGAGGCAACAGCATAACGGATGCCCTCTCCGGTAAACGGATCGGTATAGCCGGCAGCGTCTCCCGCCAGGATCACTCTGTCACTGACGGTGGGGCGGGCGATTCCACCCAGGGGAATAAGGCCCCCCTTGCTCCTCTGTTCTTCCAAAATTCCTCTGCCTTTCAGAAAATTCGAGAAAGCTTCTTTAAGACCGGACGCGTTGGCCAACCAGGAACCCATTCCAGCAGACAGGCGACCCCTTTTGGGAAAAACCCAACTGTAGCCCATGGGCAACTGCCCGTAATGAATTTCAATAGCCTCCCGCCAGCCGCCTTCTTCCTCACCCCTGGCCACATCGGCGCAAACACAAAAAGCCAGGTCCTTTTTGTTAAAAGGTTTTCGTACCGTTTTGGCCACCGTGCTGTTAACACCGTCCGCGCCTATTACCAGAAGCCCGCTGTAGACGCCTTTGGTAGTGCTGACTGTCACTTCTCGCTCACCTGCAGCAACAGCGGTGACGCGCTCACCCTGTTTTAACTCAGCTCCAGCTGACTGTGCCAGGCTGATCAACCACTGGTCAAATATCTCTCGTGACACCAATACCATAAAGTCCTGTTCCAGGTCGATCTCCATCACCCTGTCACCATAAAACCCCCTGAAAGAAGAACACCTCGCCTCAACTATTTCAGGAGGAAGCGCAGCGCCCAAGAGGCCCATGGCAGCTGCGGTGATGCCCCCGGCACAGGTTTTCGGGCGAGGATGGTATTCTTTTTCCAGGATCATGGTTTCCAATCCCGCCCCGGCGCAGTCCCTTGCCGCCACAGCCCCGGCCGGTCCCGCTCCGACAACAATTACGTCATACCTCATGCCAGCCATACCCCCTTAGCCAATTGTCGAAGGTATTATTCCACAAAGAGGGATAAAAAAACCACCGGCTCTCTTGCTGCAGAGCCGGTGAGAACAAACTCCTTTGAAAATACACACAGAACGCTAAAAAATGCAGGTGCGAATTCATTCGCACCATGTCACACTAGCCACAAAAGTTCGGCGCTGGCGCGCCGTGTGCGATTAAAATCGCGCCTGCATCGGCTGGTATTTTCATGATACGTGGCGCGGCGATAAAAGCATGATGAGCCTTTGTCTGCAACATCATTAATTTTCCAGGGCCCGTCCCGGCAAGCGCTTGTCTCCGACGCGCCGGGTTAATTTCTCACGGTCGAAATATTCCAGGAGCGGCAAAGCAAACTTCCGGGAAGTCTGTAATAGGTCCCGTACCTCCGCTACCGTTATTTCTCCCTTGTCCCTGAGACTCTGGCTCACTTTCTGGCGGGCGCTGGCTAAAACATCCTTTAAAAAATAGAGTTCTTCGGCAATCTTAACCAGGTCCCCTGTCCTTAACATGTACTGCAGCAGTTCGGCTGCAAAAACTTCGTCCAGGCCGGCGCTGCGGCTGAGGCCATTCCATGAGGGGGGGAGGAAGGCGAACTCTTCCAGTTCATGTTTAATCCGGCTGATTAATTTTTCCTGCTGCGGGGAAGGACCTGCTGCAAAACCCTGCAGCGCTACCGCTTGCGGTGTCACACGGAGCAACCCGTCCTTTTCCATTTCCAGCAACAGCATCTGGAATACCCTGCTGTTTAAAACCTGAAATTTTCGGGAACGAAGGTCTTCCCTTGGATAGCCCTCACGGAGGGGAAAGTCGCGGTGGTATGTCTCAAGCAGCTGGGCTAGGGCAGCGGACCAGCGCTGATAAATAACTGATGAAACATAGTATGTTTTACCGTCACCACTGATCATTTTGGCCCTGCCCTCTTTGACCAGCTCGCTGGCTGCCTCGACTATCTCTTCATCCTTTAAACCCGTACCAGTTGCAATTTCGCCGGGGATATGCAACCCACTGCCGGCAGTTAGAAACTGGTCCACCAGTTCAGCCGGGGTCCCCCGCTCACGCGTTGCCAGGGCGCTTAGCACCTCACTGCGGAAACGTTTATGCTTGCGCCTGGGGAGCGGGTCTATCACGGTCCCTCCCCCGATGGTTTCCATGGGGGAATAGGAGCGGATCACAAAACGGTCACCCTTGGCCGCGACCAACTGTTCTTCCAACTCCACTTGCGCATAAGCAAGCGTTCCCGGTTCCATTTCTTCGCGGTCCAGGAGTACCACCCTGCCGAGGGTTTCACTGGTACCCAGGTAAAAACGCACCCTCGTCCTGTTTTTCAGGGGCCGCGCCGCGCTGTCCAATAACAACAGGTGGATATCTACACGGTTGGCGGGGGTCAAGGTTTTTACCCCCGCCACTACGCTGCCCCGCTCAACCTGCTCCAACTCCAGTCCGGCCAGGTTGACGGCCACCCTTTGACCGGCTTCCGCCACTTCTACCTTCTCCCCGTGCACCTGGAGGGAACGGACCCTTGAAACGAGACCCTGGGGCTGGATTTCAACGGAGTCGCCAACGCGGAGCACACCTGCTACCAGCGTGCCGGTTACCACCGTGCCGAAGCCGGTGATGGTAAAAACACGGTCCACCGGCAACCTGGGCGATCCGCTGCTTACCCTGGAGACAGTCTGCCCGGCCAACTGGTCGATTTTTTCCAGCAAGTCCCGGATGCCCTGCCCGGTTACCGCCGAAACTTTCAACACGGGGGCGTCCTCTAAAACGGTGCCTTTTAAAAAGTCGCGCGCCTCCTCCTCCACCAGTTCCAGCCAATCATCTTCCACCAGGTCGGTCTTGGTCAGTACCACAATTCCTTTTTGGACCTGCAGCAGCTGAAGGATATCCAGGTGCTCACGCGTTTGGGGCATTACTCCCTCATCGGCGGCAATCACCAGCAGGACCAGGTCGAAGCCTCCGGCTCCTGCCAGCATGTTCTTAATGAACCGTTCATGACCTGGTACATCGACAATGCCGGCCCTGCGCCCTCCCGGCAATTGCAGGGAGGCAAAGCCAAGTTCAATAGAGATGCCCCGTTCTTTTTCTTCTTTCAGGCGGTCGGTGTCGATCCCGGTTAAAGCCCGGACCAGGGCCGTCTTACCGTGGTCAACATGGCCTGCGGTACCGATAATAAGGTGTTTCAAAATAAGCACATCCTTGCTAAATTGAAAAGACCGGGTTCATATTATCCAAACTGAGGTTTATAATTGACTCCGCAAAACTGTGAATATAATTCTGAACCATATCGTGCTATCTTTCACCTTTTTCTATTGAAGCGCTTTGGCAAACGCGCCGGCCAGCAGTTGAAACTCCCCGTCTGCAATGGTGCGGACATCAAGGAGAAGTTTATCTTCCTGTACCCGCCCCATCACGGCCGGCTCACCTCGCCGCAGCGCCTCCTGCAGTTCACCTGCTGAGCTTTTTCCCGGCTGTACCACCACAACAGCGGTTGGGAGGGCTGCTGTGGGCATGGCCCCGCCACCCACCGCCGACAAACCCTCCTCCAGTTCCACCCGAGCCCGGCTTCCCGCAACCTCACGCAAGAAGACTGCCAGTTGCGAAGCTTTTTGCCGCAATTGCTCCAGAGGTACGGTCAACATCTTGAGAGTAGGGATTCCGCCAAGAGCCTGTTCTTCGTCCAGGTAAAGCCTTAAGGTAGCTTCAAGCGCCGCAACCGTCATTTTGTCGATACGAATCGCCCTCGTTAGAGGGTTCTTCTTCATTTTATCGATATAGACACGTTTTCCTATGATAATACCGGCTTGAGCTCCACCGAGAAGCTTGTCCCCGCTGAAGGTCACAATGTCTGTCCCGGCGCCGACCGTCGCCTGCACTGTAGGTTCCCAGGGCAAACCATAGCGACTCAAGTCAATAAGAAATCCGCTGCCCAGATCGGATACCACCGGGAGCTTAAACTCCCGGCCTAACTCAACCAGTTCACCGACCGTAGTCTCCCTGGTAAAGCCGACTATACGGTAATTGCTGGTATGTACGTGCAGCAGCAGCGCGGTGTCTTGACTGATTGCCCGGCGGTAGTCATCAGGATAGGTCTTGTTAGTGGCGCCGACCTCGATCAGGCGGGCGCCGCTTTGCGCCATTACTTCCGGTATCCGGAAAGAACCGCCTATTTCCACCAACTGGCCTCTGGACACAATAACCTCCTGCCCGCGCGCCATAGTGCTCAGCGCCAACAGCACAGCGGCCGCGTTATTGTTAACGACCAAAGCCGCCTCGGCCCCGGTAAGGGTTGTCAGCAATTTCTCCAGAGGGGCATACCTGGAGCCTCTCCGCCCGGTCTCCAGGTCCAATTCCAGGTTTGAGTAATTGGCCACCACATCGCTGACGGCATGCCTGGCTTGCTCAGCCAGGGGCGCCCTCCCCAGGTTGGTATGAAGGACAACACCTGTCGCGTTAATGACCCGGCGCAGGTTGGGACGAACCGAACGTGTTGCCGCGGCTATGGTTTTTAAAACAACCCGCTCCAGACAGGCGGGCTTTCCACCTTCCCCGGCAACCAATGTGTCCTCCGAGAGAATTGCCATCCTTTCTGCAGCAAGAGCTTCCCTGATAGCGTCAACTACAACGCTGCGGGGATATGAGGCCAAGGCTTCGTTCATCTGGTCACACCTCAGAACCTCGTCAACTGACGGCAAAAGTCTGAGTAATTGATTCCGCATAGGTCCTCCTAAAATAGTACAGTTATTTATTCAATACTATTTTTAGACTATTTTAAAATTATATGGCAGTATGGGAGCAAAAGCAAGTATTAGGGCATAAAGACTCCATAAACCCCGTTTTTTGAGGGCATTAATAACATTTGCAAATAGGTCAACGGATTTGTATAATTATTATGGTATGAACCATGAAGCAAGTGAACCGCGTGTAACAGCGGTTTTATTTATTTTCCGCTGTGGCAGGAAAAAACAGGACCGTTGTCATATATTTGTCATATGCATGATTGAGCCGACAAACCGCACCGTGTCTGCTGCCATATTTGATGGGAGGTTAAAACAATGATCCAAGAGGTGCGTGTCATAGCTAAACCGGGACTTCCGGACAGCAAGGGCGATGAAAGCCTGTATGAGATAAACCGGGCTCTGGGTATCCAGAGCGTTGAGAAGGTCCGGACTGCCCGGGTATTCCGTTTTGAAGGGATTTCTGAAAAAGAAGCCGCCTACCTGGCCGGGAAACTCCTGGCCGAGGATGTGTTTCAGACTTACCGGGTTAACGGCCCTGTCATTGAAGATGCGGCGGTCGTGCTTGAGGTTGCCTATAAACCTGGAGTTATGAACCCGGAAGCGGCATCAATACTCAAGTCGGCCTCAGACCTCGGCATAACCGGACTAATTGCCGCCGATTCAAGCTGGGAATACGGCTTTTACGGCCGTGACATATCCGGCGCGGATATTGAGCGCATCTTAAACAGCCTGCTGGTAAATGCCACCATCGAGTACGTGGTCAGGGAAAAACCTCAAACCCTGGTTATCAAAGGAGTTCCCGGCCCGACCGGGGTTATCCCCATCCGCCGGATGAGCGACGAGGAACTGCTTACCTTAAGCCGGGACAAGCTCTTTTTAAACCTCGAGGAAATGAAGGTAGTTCAAAA
Organism: Pelotomaculum sp. FP; assembly: GCF_004369245.1. Classification (NCBI taxonomy): domain Bacteria; kingdom Bacillati; phylum Bacillota; class Clostridia; order Eubacteriales; family Desulfotomaculaceae; genus Pelotomaculum; species Pelotomaculum sp. FP. The sequence continues at coordinate 89,799 of NZ_QFGB01000007.1, forward strand.
ATATTTTGCCGGTCTGCAAAGAGACCCCACCGACTGTGAAATAGAGATTATTGCCCAAACCTGGTCGGAGCACTGCGTGCATAAAACCTTCAGGGCCAAAATCTCAATGGACGGGCAAGAAAAACCCCCTCTGCTGAAACGATTAAAAGACGCTACAGCCCGGAGCAAACACCCATTGGTACTTTCAGCTTTTGTTGACAACTCCGGGGTCATGGAGTTTTATGAGGGTACGGCAATTTGCGGCAAGGTTGAGACTCACAACTCCCCTTCTGCCATCGAGCCTTACGGCGGCGCTATGACCGGCAGCGGCGGCGTCTTCCGGGATATTGTCGGAACCGGTTTGGGAGCGAAAGTGCTGGCCTCCACCAACATGTTCTGTTTCGCGCCGCCGGGAACCCCCGGCGAAGATATACCGCCCGGCTGCCTTCACCCCCACTACCTGTTGCGGCGGGTTGTTACAGGAGTCAAAGACTACGGCAACCGGATGGGTATCCCGACCAACAACGGGTCGGTCCATTTTCACCCTGATTTCCGGGCCAAACCCACCGTAATCGTGGGCGCTTACGGTATCCTTCCGGCAGGTTCCAGCCGGAAACGCCAGCCGGAAGCGGGCGACCTGGTCCTTACTCTTGGCGGGCGCACCGGGCGTGACGGCATCCACGGAGCTACTTTTTCCAGCGGCGAGATGACCGACCGGACTATTGACGTCAACGCCAGCGCTGTCCAGATTGGCCACCCGATTGAAGAAAAGCGAATGTTTGACGCCATCCTGGCCGCCAGGGACAAAGGACTGCTCCGGGCCATCACCGACTGCGGCGCCGGCGGATTTGCTTCGGCTGTAGGAGAAATGGGCTCGGAAATCGGGGTCAACATAGCCCTGGACCGGGCGCCGTTGAAATACCCTGGTCTGGCGCCGTGGGAAATCCTGCTTTCGGAGAGCCAGGAAAGGATGGTGCTGGCAGTTGCTCCAGCGCACCTTGAGCAACTGCTGGAAATCTGCCGGGGTTACAACGTTGAAGCCACCGTCCTGGGTGAATTCACAGGGGACAAGCGCTTTTGCGCCACTTATGAAGGCTTGACCGTAATGGACCTGGAGATGGAGTTTCTGCACGACGGGCTGCCCCAGCGGTTTATGACGGCTGCCTGGCAGCGGCCGGAACACCCCGAACCCACACTGCGGGAAACGCGTAACTGGTCCAGGCTGTTTGCCCGCGTCATGGGGCACTTGAATGTTTGTTCCAAAGAACCAATTATCAGGCTGTACGACCATGGTGTTCAGGGGACCAGCGCACTTCCGCCGTTTGCCGGGGCGAATGGGGACGGACCAAATGACGCCGCCATCCTCACCCCTCTGCTGGGGAAACCTTACGGCATGGTTATCTCACATGGCTTAAACCCTGTTTTAAATATGATCGACCCTTACCACGGCAGTCTCTGGGCGGCTGCGGAAGCTGTCTCCAACGCCGTTTCGTCCGGCGCCAACCCAAGAGAAATGGTCTTGATCGATAACTTTATCTGGCCTTTCCCGGACGAGGACGCTTTAGGCGCACTTGACATGTCGGTTGATGCCTGCGTCGACTTCGTCCGCGCCACGGGCATGCCTTTCATATCGGGAAAAGACAGCCTTTCCAGCACTTACCGGGGCCAAGACGGAACAGTCATTAAAATTCCGCCGGTCCTCTGTGTTTCCGTATTTGGACGAATACCTGATGTTTCACGAACCGTGTCGGCAGATTTTAAAGGAGCAGGCAATCAAATCGTACTGGTGGGTTGCCGCAACACGTCCGAAATGGCAGGCTCCGTTTATTACGACCTGCAGGGCGCCATTGGGCAAAACCTGCCGAAGCTCGACCCTGACAACCTGATGAAGGTCTTTGAAGCCGTCTACGCGGCCATAGACTCCGGCAAACTATTGGCCTGTCATGATATCAGTGAAGGAGGTCTGGGCGCGGCTCTGGCCGAAATGTGCTTCGGTGGCGCTACAGGCGCTTCAATCACAATACCTGCGGACGAAAATCCTGAGCAATTCCTTTTCAATGAGACGGCAGGCTGCTTCCTGGCCGAGCTGCCTGCAGATGCGGACCTGGCGGATATCTTTAGCGGGGTACCTTGCAGCGTCATCGGCAAGACAACCGCGGGAGGACTGCTCACCGCAGAGCAGTATGGAAAAACGCTGTTCACCCTCAACCTGGATGAGTTAAAGGAAGCCTGGCAGCGGCCGATGAAGGAGGTATTCCATTAATGCTGAAACCCCGTGTTTGCATACTGAGGACCGACGGGATCAACTGCGACGAAGAAACTTTTTACGCCTTTAACAAGGCAGGAGCCGAATGCCGCATGGTCCATGTCAATCAGATCAGAAGCGGTGAAGAAAAGCTGGCTTCCTATCAGATTCTCGCATTGCCCGGTGGTTTTTCCTATGGTGACGACGTCCACTCAGGTAAAATCCTGGCGGTGGAACTGGCCTCCTTCTTGAAAGAACAATTGGAGGAGTTTGTAGCGGCCGGCAAGCTGGTCCTTGGGATTTGCAATGGTTTCCAGGTACTGGTGCGCACCGGGCTCCTGCCGGAGCGTCATCTTGGCGAAATAAACGCTACCCTGATGGCCAATGAAAACAGTCATTTTGAATGCCGCTGGGTTAACCTGCTGGTAGAGCGCAGTCATTGTGTCTTCACCCGCAGCCTGGAAGGTTCCATCATCAGCGTACAGGTCGCCCACGGCGAAGGTAAGTTTTATACAGACCCGGCCACACTCCAGGGTATAGAAAACCGGGGCCAGGTTGTCTTCCGCTACGCCGGTCCCGACGGAAGGCCCACGGTGCTGTACCCGCATAACCCCAACGGCTCTCTGAACGCAATTGCCGGTGTCTGTGATACCACGGGGAGGATTATGGGGATGATGCCTCACCCGGAAAGGTTTGTGGAAAAAACCCAGCACCCCAACTGGCGCAGGATGCTGTCGGACACCATCCCGCACGGCCTGGCTATTTTTAAAAACGCGGTCGATTATTCTAAACAGATGTAATCAATACCAAGCGCATGCCACCGGGATCTATAAGACTCGCTGCAAAGCGGCGAGTCTTATAGATCCCGTTTTTTTAAACCTGTATGATGATGAATACTGCCAACCAAAGCCCGTTTTTGTAACTGACTGACTAACATCTTAAAAGTGCCGACAACTGCACTTTTTTTTTCCACCCTGAAAATACAAACAGGCGTATCCCCTATAGGTGCGAATCATTCGCCCAAAAATTGCATTAGACGCCCAAGTGCGGCGCTGAAGCGCCGTTGTGCGATTGAAATGGCGCCTACATATTTTCATGATACGCGGCGGCGTGTGGAACTACCCTGCATTAAATACCGGCGGCCGTAAAACAATATAAAAAAACATGTCACCCGGCACACGACCGGGAAGCTTATCTTGGGAGGTTTGAAGCAGCTTGAATTATTCTCGCCTGGGAGCCGCAACGTTTGCATTTGTTTTTTTCTGTTTTGCGCTGACCTCAACGTCTGAGGCCTTGCAGAACTTGGCCTGCCCGCTCAATCCCGAGCAAGGTCGCGTACTTTTTTTAAAAGAGCCCAATATTTCAGGACGTGATGTGGCCGAACTTCAGGAAAGGCTTAAAGCGCTTGGCTACTACAAAGGTGCTATTAACAGTGTCTATAACGACGAAACGTCACGGGCTGTGGCCTCAGCCCAGGAGAACCTCGATCTGCACCCCAATGGTACGGTTGACCATGTTACCCTCCAGGCACTGGTTGCCGCTACCGATCAGAAGCTTTTTAAGTCAAAAATGCCTGCTGTTCCCGAGAAAGTCAGCGTTATCATTGATATGGACAGGCTCATCCTGACCATTTTTGACGGGACGGAGCCGGTCCGGCAGTATCCGGTTGCCATGGGCAAATATGAAACCCCTACCCCGGTTGGCAACTGGGAAATCGTCTCAAAGTCCATGAATCCGCCTGACGCTATGGGTACACGGTGGCTTGGGCTTAATATCCCTTACGGAAACTACGGTATCCACGGCACCAACGTGCCCGGCAGCATCGGGAGCTTTGCCAGCCACGGCTGTATCCGTATGCATAATGCACATGTGGAGGAAATATTCCCCAGTGTAACCGTAGGTACAGCAGTAACCATCGTCGGGACACCTTTCGGAGCGCCCGGCGCCCCGCCCTCCGTCCTCGGGCTTGGCAGTAGAGGGCCGGATGTCCTGGAGGTCCAGCGCTCTTTAAAAAGGCTGGGTTACCTGAAATGGAACCCCGACGGCTTTTGGGGAGAAGGCACTGAAAAGGCAGTGAAAAAATTAAGGCAGGACAACGGCCTGAAAGGGATGAACGTAGTGGATGACGAAGTTTATAATTTGCTGGGGCTTTAATAACCAGCGCCTTGCTGCATGCTCTTAGGGGGTGCTAGGGATCAAATACGATATAATTATCGCCGGCGCCGGCCCGGCCGGTTCAACCCTGGCTTACCTCGTGGATCATAAGACCAATCTTAATAAAACACCGGATCTGTTACAGCCTGATGGAAAAACACCCCGCTATCGCTGAACTGATGTGCCGAACCCTTACCGGTGAAACAAGCTACGCCGACCTTAAAGATAGCGCGCTGCGCCTGGCACGCAAGGTTGCGACAATAGCCCGGCAGGCTTGACCGGGTGATCATTTATTCAACGGATTCTCCCCATACGTGCAGCTTGGCCCTTTCATCAATCAAACCGCTCTTGTAAGCGTAATCGTAATAAACAAGCAGTGCCCGGCGGCAGCTTTCGTCAAAATCGTAGCTGATTGTTGCAAAATAATCCTCAATAACGGGCAGCGGCAGGCCGGTTTGTTTTCTGGCTTGGGCAATTATAGCAGGCATCCGATTGAGTCCCATGATCTTTGATTCCAGAAGAATATTGCTGATCTTAGCTATTTTGTCAGAACGGTCATTGGAGTCTGAGCTCCGGACCACCCATAAAGCGTATACCATTTTTTCCCCGGTGAATTCCTGCCAAACCTCGCCAAGATCGGTCACATGATAGGGCAGGTGTTCTTCTTTCACCCGCTGGTAGGCCAGCATAGCGTCATCCCCGGTCAGCAGCGCCCCGTCCGACCATGCCATCATATGGTCAAGTTCAGGGGACAATGTCTCAAACTGTACGTCCACATGGTAGTAGTGGTCGAACAATACTTTTAACAGAACTACTGAGGCGGCGGATGTTTCAGCGAGGCTGACATTCCGGCCTTCAAGTTCCGTAACCGGAAGTTTACTAAAAAAAAGGGTGTTGGATACCCGGCCCTTGGCGCTGATAGACAGGCCTGGCAGAATAAGGCAGTAGTCCATGTTGCGAGCGTATTCTATTGAGGATATCGGGGTCACATCCAGATCCCCCTGCAAAAAAAGCTTGTTTAAACAGGTCGGCGCTCCTTTGACCAATTCGGCATCCAGGGACAGGAGACCCTCTTCCAGGGCATGGTAGACCGGCAGACAGTTCAGGTAATCCACCTGCCCTATGCGAAGTCTGGACACTATAAACCCCCCTCAACAACATTATTAATGGCGTCCCGATCAAGGATGTCTTTATGTAATATAGTTATGCATTTATCGTTTAATACCAATATGTACAGCAACAATTCCACCGGTAAGTTCGTGATAGTAAACGTCAGCCAGGCCGGCTTTTTGGAAAAGCTCGCAGACTTCCGACTGGTGGGGGAAATTTTTCAGTGAGGTGGGAAGCCAGCTATACGGACCATTCTGGCCTACCCCCATCCTTCCCAGCAGGGGCACCAGGTGATTGAAATATAAATAATATAGCTGTTTGAAAACGGGCGCGCCTGGTTTAGCCAGTTCCAGGGAGAGGACTTTCCCGCCTGGTTTGACCACCCTGCGCATCTCCTTAATCGTTTTAAGGATATCCGGCACATTGCGCAGGGCAAAGCCAATAGTGGCACAGTCAAAAGTATTGTCCTCAAACGGCAGCTGCATGGCGTTCCCTTTCACCAACTCAATCACCCCCTGGTAAGGGGTGCGCTTGATGTTGTCAACTGCCTTCTGCAGCATATTCTCACAGAAGTCAAGGCCCACCACTCGCCCGTTCATGCCTACCACCCTGGCCTGTTCGAGCGCCAGCATACCGGTGCCGCAACAGACATCCAGCCCCGCGCTGCCTGGCTGGAGCCCGGAATGACGGACCGTGAACTTTCTCCAATATTTATCACGGTTGAAAGACAAGGTTGTATTGAGCAGGTCATACCTGTGGGCAATAGACGAGAAAACCTCGTGGACGTATCTTTCTTTATCGCGGTCATGCGCAAACTGCATTTAACACCCTTCTTCACCAGTTACCTAGATTACCATCCGGCAGGCAGCCAACCCCTGGCCGGATAAATTGCATACCAGTTTTTCAAGCCATAACCTTTCCGGCTTGCAAGGAATAAGGTGCAGCGCCTCTTTGGCCTCAAGAAGATAAGGCGCTGCATGTTCCGCTTTCATACCCTCCTCCAGGAGGCCATAAGCCATACCAAGGCTTTTCCCAAAACGCCTCATAGTTTTCTGGTCGACTACAGGCGCGCCGGCCAGTTGTGCGCTCAGAGAACAGCACCCGCCAAACAGCTCGGCTGATTCCTTTTGAATTGCGTCACGTAAAGCCCTGGTGGGGGAAGTCTGCGACTTGAGCTTCTGCTTCATGATCCCGCCTTCGTGCATATTGCAGATAATTTCCGCTATCGGGCTTAATAAAGTCAGCATACCCGCTTCAGACAAAAGGCTAAAGAATTTTCCGTACAGGTAATCACCTACCAGTACCGGGAACTGCGAGCCGATACTCGGGTCTTCGGGTATTCCAAAGGTTTCCGTGTCGGACTCGGAAACACCGCGTTGGACATTCGCAGCCATATATATAAACTGAAAGACACTGGCGAGAACCACCGTCTTCTCAGTAACATTTCCATAAATCCGTGAAGACAGTATAACCAGTGCCGGTCTTATATTCTGATTAACAGGAGACAGCTCCAGGTTGGCGAAGGATCCCAGGTATCCCGCTTTTATCTTCAGATGATCTTCAATCAGACTTTTTACCCAGGTCAGCTCCCTCTCTATCTGCTCGATAATGTGGCTTAACATTTGGCATGGCTCCCCCTTTTCTACCTATGTATATATTCGTTATTGTCTCACAATTTCCTCCTGAACTGTAATTTTTACTGTTTACCGGGGTATATTGTTTAAAAAAATTAACGAGCCCTGCATCTTTTTTAGCTGCAAGGCCCGCTAACCCAATTTTCTGTTGGTACTAATAAATATCCCTCCTATAGATTTACGGCTTCCCCAAGGTAAACTTCCGGCATCATGCCCCGCTTCATTTCTTTGGCGGTAGTTTGTTTGGCATTAAAGTGGTCGGTAAGGTAGTTGCATGCGTCCCAGGGATTTACTTTTTCACCGCAGGTGAATACGTCTACTGCCGCATAGCCCAGTTCCGGCCAGGTATGGATAGCCAGGTGCGATTCTGAAATTACTACCACACCGCTAACCCCTTGAGGACTGAATTTGTGAAATACACATTCTCTGACTTCGGCGCCTGCTTCCAGCGCAGCGTTAACCATGATTTCTTCAACCCTGTTGATGTCGTTAAGGATGTCGAAGTCGCATCCACAAATCTCAGCCAATACATGGCGGCCCAAATGTTTCATTTATCTGCCTCCCCTTTTGGACAATATTTTTGGAATTAACAAACCCCCCGTTTAAACTCAAAGGATTGGTCAATTCCAATCAAATTCAATTTTAGCATATTATCTTATCTTGTCAATAAAATTTTAGTATCTGTAACCACAACACAATTTGTGTAAAAACAAGCCGGTAATGCTCATAAAAACTCTAAATTTGCGTTTTTGCCGTATTCCTTTAGACACCTATACGGCGAAGACTTCACCACCTTCCGTAGTACCCGTCAAAATCACAATACCATAAGAGTTATCATGAAACAGCGACGTCAGCGGGGTACAGTTATAAACAATATACGGATCCAGAGTTAGAAAGGTGTCAAAGGATATCATATTGATAAAGGCCCCTGAATTCCACCCGGCCTTCAAGGGCCTTATAGCGTACCACCGTTCAACCGTTTACCGGCAGGGCTATTATACTGTACCCGGTGCAGCGCTAAACTCATCTATTTCCAACGTCAATCTCCTGAAATAGCACTGGTCGGGCAGCTATCAATGGCCTCTTGCGCTACTTCTTCAAATTCAGCCGGCACCTCGTCCACAGTGCTGTGAGCTTTTTCATTTTCATTCCAGCCAAAGACATCAGGACAAAGATCAACGCAAACTCCACAGCTTATGCACAATTCCTGGTCTACCTCAACTTGCATTGTTAACACCTCCTGTAAAATTTAGAGCAGATATAGTTTGGCACAAAAGGTATAAATTATGTAAAGGATTATTTATATTTGTCCCCAATAAGTAAAAACCCATGCGTCCCGTAAAACAAGGACTCATGGGTTTTTATAAAATGGTCGGAGCGACACGACTTGAACGTGCGGCCTCTACCACCCCAAGGTAGCGCTCTAGCCAAACTGAGCTACGCCCCGATGTCTTATTCGCATTAACAATTGTACCTGTTTGTTTGCTGAAAGTCAAGAAAACAGCCGTGCTAAATTTTTTCTCTTACCACAAATGCATATCCGGCATGAATGGATTGACGGTATAAGTGTAAACTTTAATGTCGTGGTTTTTATAAACAAAATTCGACAAGTATTGCATGAATGCATTTCCGTGCTAAAATATGAAATATGAATATTGTATACATTATACTGATCTAATGGAGGTTTAATCATGTCAATGCCCCTCAATATCAACATCCGGTTAAGGCTCAACAACCAGCCGGGGACTTTGGCCAGAGTCCTAACGATTGTTGCCAAGGAAAAAGGCAGCTTGGGAGCAATAGAATTAGTATCGGCTTCCCCATCGTATATCATCAGGGACCTTATGATCCGCCTGCGTGACAGGCGCCACCTCGGTGACATTATCGGAGCCCTGGACGCGCTCCCTGATGTGGAAATTATCCACGTGGCAGACCGGGTCGTTATGAAACACCTGGGGGGCAAAATTGAAGTATCCTCTACAAGACCCATTCAAAACTGGGAAGACCTCGCGCTTGTTTATACACCGGGTGTAGCCGGTGTTTCGGAAGCTATCGCGCAGGACCCGGACATGGTTTACAAACTAACCATGAAAGGCAATTCGGTAGCTATTGTCACAGATGGTTCGGCTATCCTTGGCCTGGGCAATCTCGGACCGGCTGCCGCCCTCCCGGTGATGGAAGGTAAAGCTGTTTTATTCAAGCGCTTTGCCAATATCAACGCCTTCCCTTTATGCCTTGACGTACATGAACCCGAGCAAATTATTGAAGCTGTTGCAGCCATCGCCCCTTCTTTCGGCGGCATCAACCTGGAAGATATCGCAGCTCCCAAGTGTTTTGAAATCGAAGAAAAACTGGCAAACATGCTGGATATACCTGTGTTCCACGACGACCAGCACGGCACCGCCATCGTTACCCTGGCAGGCCTCCTAAACGCTTTAAAGGTTGTGAATAAAAACATACAAGATGTACAAGTGGTGATCAGCGGAGCCGGCGCGGCCGGGGTGGCCATTACCAGATTGTTGCAAAAAGCAGGTGTAAAACATATTATAGTCTGTGATCGAAAAGGAGCTATCGCCAGGGACAACATGCCCACCGTAAATTCCAAGAAATGGATTGCTGAAAACACTAACGAGGAATGCCGGCACGGGTCACCAAAAGAAGTGCTGACGGGCGCAGACGTCTTTGTGGGGGTGTCGGCGCCACGGTTACTCAATCGTGATGATATTATGAAGATGGCTGAAAGGCCGGTTGTTTTTGCCCTGGCTAACCCCGATCCGGAAGTTGAGCCGGAGGAAATCTTCGATATCGCTGGTGTCATTGCCACGGGCAGGTCCGATTACCCCAACCAGATCAACAACGCCCTCGCCTTTCCGGGGCTTTTCCGGGGAGCGCTGAACTGTCACGCCAGAACCATCAATGATGAAATGTGCCTGGCCGCCGCCTATGCCCTGGCCGGCATCGTCAAAGACGAGCAACTTACCGCGGATAACATCATACCATCTATTTTTAACGATGTCGTGGCGCCAACCGTAGCCAAGGCCGTTGAAAAGGCGGCTGAACAAACCGGAGTATCCAGGAGTATTCTGAACGGCAAAGAAAAGGAATTTGATTCCCTACTATAGCATAATGTAACTTAAAAAGTGTTACGGGTGACGAGCATGAAACAACGCTTCTTTTACTGCCCCAAATGCGGGGGCCGGCTAAACTATAAGGAGCAAGGTGAGCGACAGAGGCTCACCTGCTCCGTGTGCTCATATATCTTGTATGAAAACCCGGTGGTAGGTGTCGCCGCAGTGGTTGCCAACGACCGCGGGCAAATCCTGCTGGGCCGGCGCAATGGAAGCTACCGGGGACTCTGGTGCATTCCCTGCGGTTATGTAGAGTACGACGAAGACGTCTGCGAAGCGATCGTACGGGAGTATAAAGAAGAGACCAATCTTGACATCAGGCTCAAGGGGGTATTCTCTGTCCAGTCAAACTTTCACAACCCGGAAACCCACACGGTCGGGATCTGGTTTAAGGCTGAAGTTACTGGAGGCGAATTGATGGCGCAAGCTGACCTGGATCAGGTAGGCTATTTTGCTTTGGACGATTTGCCGCCGCTGGCCTTTCCTACCGATGCTAAAGTTATCGAAGAGCTAAAGGATGTCTGTAGTAAAAATAAAAAATAACCATTCATTCGCACATGACCCCAAAGAAATGCTATACGCAAATAAGTTAGGTACCGGTACCTAACTTATTTCTTTTTTATCCTTATTAGTACGACCAGGAATACAATACTTTCTATTATAAAACGGCTCCTGCCCCATATGTTAACAATTCCTCTGTTTGATGCATTGAAATAATTCCAGATGGCTTGTTTAACCGGAATTTAATAAACAACTTGATCCGATTTAACATCTCAAAGATATACTCAAAATAAAGACAATATTTTAGGAAATATTATAAATCAGGTACGAGCTTTTTTCAGAAATAACCTTTCTGCTGCCGGCAGTTTAAAGGTTATTTGAAACCGCCGGCGCCGGCGCCATACTGACGCCGTATCAGCGATATGTATGTCCAGCAAAAAAGAACACAACAGGTGGAGGAAAATATCAATGTTCTTGGAAGGCGACCTGCATTTACACACTATTGCCAGTGGACACGGTTTCAGCACTGTTAAAGAGATAGCTGGAGTGGCGGCCAAGCGTGGGATAAAAATTATAGGAATTACTGATCACGGTCTCAATATGCCGGGAGGGCCACATTTGTATTATTTCAGACAACTGCTTGGTTTACCCAGGGTTATTGAAGGAGTCGAGGTCCTGCGCGGAGTCGAGGCCAACATTATTGACACTGCTGGGAACCTGGATATGCCTGAAGGTTTGTTAGCCAAACTCGATCTGGTGCTGGCGGGATTTCATGAGGAGTGCGGTTATTCAGGAAGTTCTGTTGAAGAGAACACAGCTGCTATGATCGCAGCCATTCATAATCCTTTTGTTCATATTATAACCCATCCGGGCAATCCGGTTTTCCCGGTGGACATTGAAAAGGTCGTTATTGCAGCCTGCCATGCGAAGAAGGCCCTGGAGATTAATAACAATTCATTTTGCCTGAGTCGCAGTGGCAGTGCGCCAAATTGCACTATTTTTGCCAAAGAGATTAAAAAGCACAATGCCTTATTATCAATAAACAGCGATTCACATTTTTGTGATACGGTCGGACAATGCCAGTATGCAATGGAGTTAATTAACATGACAGGTATAAATGATGAACCTATTCTAAATACCTCAGCGTTAAGAATCAAAGAATATATAGGAAAGAAATCATAAAAAAACCAGGGTTAATCCTGGCATGAATGCATATTTTGTTGCAGTTTGATTTACAAAACAGGGTTTTGGGAAAATCCCAAAACCCTAATAAATCCTGGCAAGTTAGGTGGATATAGATGCCTGTACTTTGTTTTCATCAAGTTTTTCAGGCGCTTATTTATTTTTTACATTTATCATCAAGACCACGCACTCAACGTGGAACGAGTCCGCCAGATTGATGTCTTGGGTATAATTTTACATATATTCGTCATAGGAAATACGTCAATGATAGTTTTTATGGGCTTTCCCGTACGTGGGAATAGGTCAGTGACGTTTCATAGTTTTTATCAGTTTGTGGAAATAAGTCAATAAAATATTTTTATTTTTCTTATGGAAATGTTTTTTATATATCGAATAGACTCATTTGCTGATTCGGCAACGGCATCGGCGGGTAAAATGCACCAACTATGATGAATGGGTTGGGAGCAACGTTATGAAATTGCTTTGTGGTGCCGAGAAAGAAATGAAGATCGCGCGTGATAAAGTAGTCAAAATATTTCTCCTTAACCTTGGATATGGCCACGCCTTCATCACCCTTGGCCGTTTTCAGACAGTTAAAGTACAGCATCCCTATCTCCCAGTCTTCAATCATCATTGTGGATTGTTTACCTGCATCGTCTTCTAATTTGTAGGAAAACTTGTAAGGGACTTTGGGAACAACCTTGAATTCTTCCGCAATCTCCTCTGGGGTTTGGAACAGATTCAACTGTTGTGACAACCCTTTCAAGATTGCCAGCTTATTTTGATCCCAGTCGCGCTCGACTTCCTCGGCAATAAAATCAAGCACCTTCGTTGGCTTAAATATAGCAAGCGAAGTCCCATCTGATTTTGCTTTGTCGATTAACTCTTGTAGATTCGTGTAAACCTTTTTGTTCTTGAAAATAATTCTGCGCCTTTCGTCCCAATCGGCTTTAGTAGGTCTCGACTCGACCGAAATGGTAGATAGGTTAGGACGGTATGTTTCTGGGCGAAAATCATTTGTGTTACGCGTTGCCTCAATCTCAATCCATGTGTATTTCGGGTATTTATGGTCAATATCAAGCTTTCTAAACGGAACTGGATAAAGGCGAATCCACGAACCATCCTCAAGGACGCCTGCTGTACAGACAAGCTCCGAGTATTCTTTTGAGATTGTTGGGTATGTCTTGACAACAATGTAGATTCGCTTCCTCTCCGGCATCATAAATCCACACTCCTAATAGTATGTGTATTTGCGATATAGTCTCGAATAACGTGCCGATGACACATCTCCGGCTCACGTTCATAGCACATCAGGGCTATGCGTACATTAGTGCATAATAGTGAATAGACCCGTTCAAGCAACGGTGCCAAGTTCGGAAGCGTCTCTGCATAATCGCTAAACAGGCATTCATAGTCCTCGACCGTTTCGAGCGAACTGCGTTTATCGGATTCAATCCCAAGGTCTGGGATATGAACATATTTAATACCTACTGTTTCCGTAATGTGTTCGAGCTTGCCTTTAGAAAACCCGAACTTGCGGCTTAGTGGGTTTTTGCGAACATCGCACAACAGACGAATGTCATTTTGAATCAGAGTATTAATAAATGCTTCAATACTTTTACCTTCATAGCCTATCGTGAACAAGACTTGTTCTGTTTTGATATAGGTTTGTTTTACGTTATTAAATTGCTCTAATTCCTCTTTGCGGAAAAGTCTTCCTATAATTTCGCTGTTAATTGCGTAGTACGGATACTCACGGTATGCTTTGCGTATAAGAGCGTTGCCACGCTCTGTTGCTATTCGAAAATGAGTTTCTTGTGGATACTCCCCGACAGCTTTAATCCGTGTGCTCTCCGGTGTGTATTCAATAGACAAATACCCGTCTCTGCAAAGAATATCCAAATCCTCCGCAAGCTGGAAAGAATACGAGCCGTACTTATATGGAATAAACTCATAAAAATCAGAATTTCCCGACATTGTGTGAAGGAATACCAACTTCTGCAGGTCGGTGGATGTTACACCACCTTTAAGCTGGCGGATAAACGCCAACAGGAATCTTTGCCTTTTGTACGTTGGCTGGCTGTTAATAGCGCTCATTCCGTCACACCTCCTCCTTCTAAAATATAGCAAACTTCTATTCTTATACTACTAGTCATTGTTCCGCCTCGTCAATCAAAATCTCAAGCGGTGAGCGCATGTCAATCAAGTATCTAAAGATTGAATTGAAATAAATGGTTTTATCGGCCACAATCGCATATTCCCATGGTTTGCCTTCGTTCTTTTTGTTCCATCCGCTTACCGTACGGCAATTGTAGTGCCCCCCGTTGTCAAGACATAATCTCAAAAATTTTAAGCTATGCTGCACCTCCAAAAAGGCCCAATGTCATCTATGAAACTGAGAGACAAAAAATTGAGGGTAAAAACCCCCGATGCGGCTTTGACCGCATGGCATCTATATTCACCTAAATTGATGGCGGAGAGAGTGGGATTCGCTCCGCTTCGCCTCCGGCTCGCTATCACGCCGGGGCGGGAAAACCCTCCCATCGGTCGGGTTTTCTTTTTCCGCCCGTTCGAATCCCACTCTCCTCTATAATCGAGTAGGGTAGCGCCGCAGTAATTTTCTGCGGCGTTATCCCTCTCACAGAACCGGACTTACGGGCCTCGTATCCGGCTCCTGATAAACCTCAGTCACTTCTCCCAAAAGTGATGCAAAATGCC